>CAZPGD010000092.1:0-6383 GCA_964585865.1 uncultured Hungatella sp.
GCTGAAAAAGGCGGTGGAAGGCCATTACGCGGTTGGCCAGTTCAACATTAACAACCTGGAGTGGACCAAGTCGATTCTGCAGACCGCGCAGGAACTGCAGTCCCCGGTGATCCTGGGCGTGTCCGAGGGCGCGGGCAAGTATATGACCGGGTTCAAGACGGTGGCGGCCATGGTAGGGGCAATGATCGAGGAGATGGGGATCACCGTTCCGGTGGCCACGCATCTGGATCACGGCACGTATGACGGCTGCTACAAGTGCATTAAGGCCGGATTTTCTTCCATCATGTTTGACGGCTCCCATTATCCCATCGAGGAGAACGTGGCCAAGACCAAGGAACTGGTAACGATTGCGCACGCCATGGGGCTTTCCATTGAGGCGGAAGTCGGCGCCATCGGCGGCGAGGAAGACGGCGTGATCGGCATGGGCGAGTGCGCGGATCCCGACGAGTGCAAGATGATCGCGGATCTGGGCATTGATTTCCTGGCGGCAGGCATCGGCAATATCCACGGCAAGTATCCGGCCAACTGGAAGGGACTGAGTTTCGAAACCCTGGCCGCCATTAAGGCGAAAACCGGCGACATGCCGCTGGTTCTCCACGGCGGTACCGGCATCCCGGCCGATATGATCCGCAAGGCGATCGATCTGGGGGTTGCCAAGATTAATGTGAACACCGAGTGCCAGCTGTCCTTCGCGGCCGCTACCCGCGAGTATATCGAGGCCGGCAAGGATAATCAGGGCAAGGGCTACGATCCGAGGAAGCTTCTGGCTCCCGGCGCCGCCGCCATCAAGGAGACGGTCAGGGAGAAGATGGAACTGTTCGGGTCCGTGGGCAAGGCGTGAGACGGCAGTACGCGGTCCCGTTCGCGGCGCGGTGTGCCGGTTCCCGCTGCGCGGAATAACCCGGATGCCGGAAGCGGCCGCGGCCGGCGCGGGAAAGCGGCCGCGGAATGTTCGGAAAAAAGTGCTTGCATTTTCGGAGAAACAGGAGTATGGTATCTACGTGAGGAACAAAGGTGTTTCCCTTTTTGTAAGGGGAGGCACCTTTTTTCATGAGAAACGCGTGAGAAACCGGAACAGTTCAGACGGTTGCCGCGGAATTCCGTGAAGAATCGCTCCGTGTGCATGGGAGCAGGAAAGAATGAGGAGGAGCAGTATGAGAGAAGTCGTAAATGTCGCCGATATCTTTGGCAAGAACGTGTTCAACGAGACGGTCATGCGGGAGCGTCTGCCCAAGACTGTTTTCAAGAAGCTGAAAAAGACCATTGAGGACGGCACGGAACTGGATCCGTCCATCGCCAATGTGGTCGCGCACGCCATGAAGGAATGGGCCATCGAGCGGGGCGCCACGCATTATACCCACTGGTTCCAGCCGCTGACGGGAACCACCGCCGAAAAACACGATTCCTTTATTTCCGCGCCCGATTCGGAGGGTAAGGTGATCATGGAGTTTTCCGGCAAGGAACTGATCAAGGGCGAGCCGGACGCTTCGTCGTTCCCTTCCGGCGGCCTGCGCGCGACGTTTGAGGCCAGAGGCTATACGGCATGGGACTGCACGTCCCCGGCGTTTCTGCGGGAAGACGCCGTCGGCGTGACGCTCTGTATTCCCACCGCTTTCTGTTCGTACAGGGGCGAGGCGCTGGATCAGAAAACGCCGCTTCTGCGTTCCATGCAGGCCATCGATCAGCAGTCGCTGCGGATCCTGCGCCTTTTCGGCAACACCACATCCACGAGAGTGGTTCCGTCCGTAGGGCCGGAGCAGGAGTATTTCATCGTGGACCGGGCCAAATATCTGCAGAGAAAGGATCTGATCTATGCCGGCCGCACGCTGTTTGGCGCGATGCCGCCGAAGGGGCAGGAACTGGAAGATCATTATTTTGGGGCCATCCGCGAGCGGATCGGCGCCTATATGAACGAGGTCAATCAGGAACTGTGGAAGCTGGGCGTTACGGCCAAGACCCAGCACAACGAGGTGGCTCCGGCCCAGCATGAACTGGCCACCATTTACGATCAGGCCAATCTGGCGGTGGACCATAATCAGATTGTCATGGAGACGCTGAAAAAGGTGGCGGGCCGCCACGGCCTTACCTGCCTGCTCCATGAGAAACCGTTCGCCGGCGTCAATGGTTCCGGCAAGCACAATAACTGGTCCCTGACCACCAACGATGGCATTAACCTGCTGAATCCCGGCGATACGCCGCATGAGAATATTCAGTTCCTGCTGGTATTAAGCTGCATCATCAAGGCGATTGATACCCACGCGGATCTGCTGCGCGAGTCGGCTTCCGACGTCGGAAACGATCACCGTCTGGGTGCCAACGAGGCCCCGCCCGCCATCATTTCGATTTTCGTGGGCGAGCAGCTGGAGGACGTGATCGACCAGCTTTGCGACACCGGCGCGGCGACCCATTCGAAGAGCGGAGGCAAGCTGACGACCGGCGTTACCACGCTGCCGGATCTGGACAAGGACGCCACGGATCGCAACCGCACGTCGCCGTTCGCGTTTACCGGCAATAAATTCGAGTTCCGTATGGTCGGTTCCTCCGATTCCATCGCGCCCGCCAATGTGGTGCTGAATACCATTGTGGCGGAGGCGTTTAAGGAGGCGGCGGATGAACTGGAGCAGGCGGAAAATTTCGATATGGCCGTTCATGATATGATTAAGAAGCTGCTGTCCGAGCATAAGCGCGTTATTTTCAACGGCAACGGGTATTCGGATGAATGGATAGCCGAGGCGGAGAGGAGAGGACTTCCCAACATCCGTTCCATGGTGGACGCGATTCCCTGTCTGGTTACGGACAAGGCCGTGAAGCTGTATGAGACGTTCGGCGTATTCACGAAAGCGGAGCTGGAATCCCGCGTGGAGGTGGAGTTCGAGGCGTATGCCAAGGCCATCAACATCGAGGCGCGCACCATGATCGACATGGCCGGCAAGCAGATCATTCCGGCCGTGATCAAATATATCGCGCAGCTGGCGGACTCTCTGAATAAAGTGCGGGACGCCTGCCCGGACGCGGATGTGAGCGCGCAGGCGGAACTTTTGACCGAGGCTTCCGCTCTTCTGGCGGAAATGAAGAAGGCGCTGTCCGAACTGCAGGCCGTGACGGAGAAAAGCCTGGCGATTGCGGGCGCCGAGGCGTGCGCCAGGGCCTACCACGACGAGGTCGTGCCGGCCATGGCGGCCTTGCGGGAGCCGGCGGATAAGCTGGAAATGATCGTGGATAAGGAGTTGTGGCCGTTCCCGAGTTACGGCGACATGCTCTTCGAGGTGTAACAAAGACGAACCGCCGTCCGGGCATCGGGATCCAGGGCGGCGGATCGTGCCGTTCGGCCTTACGGAAGCCCCGGAGGGCCGTGCCGTTCGGCCTTTCGGAAGATTCAGAGGGCCGTGCCGTTCGGCCTTACGGAAGATTCAGAGGGCCGTGCCGTTCGGTCTTACGGAAGATTTAGCGTGCCGTTCAGTCCTCCGGATAATGCAGGCGTTCCGGCGTCAGGCTGTCCAGTACTTCGGTCAGGAATTTCTTCGCGTAATAGCGGGCCATGTTCAGATTCATATCCAGATAGTTCCCGCAGTCCCGCGCGGCGGCTCCGGGGACTTCCCCTTCAAACCCGGCGATGAAATCAAACATCTCCCGGATCAGAGGTACAATGTCCTCCGATTCATAATCGCCGGCCAGCAGCAGATAGAACCCGGTCCGGCAGCCCATGGGGCCGAAATACAGGATCCGGTTCTGCCATTCGGGCTGATTGCGCAGGAAGGTTGCCCCCAGGTGCTCGATGGTGTGTACTTCGGCCGTGTTCATGACCGGTTCGAAATTCGGACGTGTCATGCGCAGGTCAAAGGTGGTAACAACGGCGTCCCCGGCTCTGTCCTTGCGGGACACATAGATGCCGGGGAGGAGTTTTAAGTGGTTGATGGTAAAGCTGGTAATTTTTTCCATGTCGATTCGGCTCCTTTTCAAAATCGGTTCCCGTCGAACGTATCTTTATTCACGGCGGCCGGCCGTACGTTCGCAGCCTTACTATACAATACTTCCGCCGTAATTTCAATCCTTCCCGTAATCCGCCTTTCCGCCTTGAATAATTTTTCCCGGTATGGTAAGATAAAACCCGGTTAACCGACCGTAAAACAGAGCAAGACGAATGCGCGGGCGTTCCGCGTTCCTCCTGCTCTTTTTCGGCAGGAGACGCACCGCGCCGCAGCGGGAAATAAAGGAGGCTGCCGTATGGGCAAGTATGTGATGGCACTTGATCAGGGGACCACGAGTTCCAGATGTATCCTGTTTGACAAGGCGGGAAATATCGCCGGTATGGCGCAGAAAGAATTCCGGCAGATTTACCCGCAGCCCGGCTGGGTGGAGCATGACCCGCTGGAGATCTGGTCGTCGCAAATGAGCGTGATGACGGAGGCGGTCAGCGGCATCGGAGCGTCCATCGCGGACGTGACGGCCATCGGCATCACGAATCAGCGGGAGACGACGATTGTGTGGGACCGCAAAACCGGACGGCCCGTTTACAACGCTATCGTCTGGCAGTGCCGCCGGACGGCCGACCGCATCGAGCAGCTGAAAGAGGACGGCATGGCAGAAAAAGTGCGGGAGATCACCGGTCTGATCCCGGACGCCTATTTTTCCGGCAGCAAGATCGCCTGGATCCTGGATCACGTGGAGGGCGCGCGGGAGAGGGCCGAACGCGGCGAACTGCTTTTCGGGACCGTGGATACCTGGCTGATATGGAATCTGACCAGAGGGGCGGTTCATGCGACTGATTATACGAACGCCTCCCGCACCATGCTCTACGACATCCGGAATTTAAGATGGGACCGGGAACTGCTGGATTATTTTCATATTCCCGCTTCCATGCTGCCGAAAGTGCAGCCGTCCGGCAGTCTGTTCGGGTACACGTCCGAGGAAGTGACAGGCGGCAGGATCCCCATCGCCGGCGTGGCGGGCGATCAGCAGGCGGCTCTGTTCGGGCAGTGCTGCTTTCAGCCGGGCGAGGTCAAGAACACATACGGCACCGGCTGTTTCCTGCTGATGAATACGGGAGAGCGGGCGGTCGCTTCGGAGCACGGCCTGCTGACGACCATCGCGGCCAGCGCCGGGGACCGCGTGGAATATGCTCTGGAAGGGAGCGTATTTGTGGCAGGAGCCTCGATCCAGTGGCTGCGCGACGAACTGCGGATGATCCGCACGGCGGCGGAATCGGAGCAGTACTGCCGTGCCGTTACGGACACGGCCGGCGTCTACGTGGTGCCGGCGTTTGCGGGGCTGGGCGCGCCTTACTGGCAGCAGTACGCCAGAGGTACGATTGTGGGTCTCACCCGGGGCGCCGGCAGGGAGCATTTTATCAGAGCAACGGTGGAATCGCTGGCGTATCAGGTCTATGACGTGATCGGCGCCATGCAGAAGGATTCCGGGATCACGCTGAGCAGTCTGAAGGTGGACGGGGGCGCGTCGGCGAATAATTTCCTCATGCAGTTCCAGGCGGATATTCTGGACACGCCGGTGGTACGCCCCCGCTGCATCGAGACGACCGCTCTGGGCGCGGCGTATCTGGCGGGTCTGACGGCAGGTTTCTGGAAAGATAAAGAAGAGATCCGCGGGAACTGGCAGATCGATCAGCGGTTCAGACCGAAAATGGACGCCGGAAAGCGCGGGGAACTGACGAAAGGCTGGCACCGGGCCGTGAAATGCGCGCTGGCGTGGGCGGAGGAGGAAGCGAAAATATGAAATTCGTTACCTATGAGGTGGAAAAACGCCAGAAGACAGGCGTTCTCAGCCGGGACGGGGAATGGGTTTACCCGCTGGACGGTCTGGGCGTGGACTATAAAGATATGAAGGAAGCGATTGTCGGTCTTTGCGAGTCGGAGATGGAGTTTCTGGATCATGCGGCTTCCCGGGATCCCGATCAGGTGAAGGGAGCGGTCCGGCGCGGAGACGTGCGGCTTTTGGCCCCCATTCCGTATCCCGGGCAGGATGTTATCTGCCTGGGGATCAATTATATGAAACATGCCGCGGAGTCTGCCCGGTACAAAAAGGAGGAGTTTTCCGGCGAGCGGCCCCACGCGGTATATTTTTCCAAGCGCGTGAACCGTGCCGTCGGCGACGGGGAAGGGATTCCCGCGCACCGGGATGTGACGGAGAGACTGGACTACGAGGCGGAACTGGCCGTGATCCTAAGAAAGGACGCCTGCGGCGTGCCGGAGGAAGAGGCCCGGAATTACGTTTTCGGCTATACGATTATCAATGACGTCAGCGCCCGCGACGTGCAGATGCGCCATCAGCAGTGGTATTTCGGCAAGAGCCTGGACGGATTTCTGCCCATGGGCCCCTGCATCGTGACGGCGGACGAGATTCCGTACCCGCCGAAGCTTTCGATCCGT
>CAZPGD010000093.1:0-6354 GCA_964585865.1 uncultured Hungatella sp.
GTTCTCGGCGGCGGCAAGGTCGGCGAGAACGCGTCCGGGACCGCCAACTGGCGCGGCGGCCTGACAACCGTCAACGAGCGCGGCGGGGAGATCATCGACCTGCCGAGCGGCACACGCATCTACCCGCATGACGAGTCTGTCGCCATGGCGCGGGCGGAAGGCGCGGCGGGCGGCGGGAGCGTCACGATCGCGAAGCTGGCGGACAGCATCATCGTGCGGGAGGACGCGGATATCGACCGGATCGCGGATGCCATTGCCCGCAAACTCCAGAAGGCGAATGAGCGGAGAGGGGGATACAGCTACCGTGCAAATATGGCTTAAAAATCTGATGCTCCCGGTCGTTCCGGGGGAATACAAGATCAGCACGTCACAGGGCGACCAGACTGTTACGACGGTCGGCCTGGGCGAGATCCTGCTGAAGGGTAAGCGCGGTCTGAAGGGGATCGCTTTCAGTTCGTTCTTCCCGGCAAGGTACGACCCGTCCTACTGTGCCGTGCGCAGCCCCGAGAGCCCGATGCAGTACGTGAAGCAAATCGAAAAGATGAAGGATTCGGGGACCGTGAAGCTGGTGATTACGGGAACATCCGTGAACATGGTGACACGGATCCAGTCGTTCGACTGGTCGGAACAGGACGGGACCGGGGATGTGTATTTCGATATTTCCCTAAAGGAGTACCGGTCCGTTTCCGCCGGCGCGACGTCCGTGGTGACGCTGGACAGCATTCCCGCGGAGAGCACGACCGGAACGACGGTCAGCACGGACGCGACCCGCTCCGAGACAAAGCCGGCCGACGCGAACTCGGGGAAGACCTATGTGGTGAAGAAAGGCGATACGCTGTCCGGCATCGCCCGCAAGCTTACGGGATCCGCCGACTGGCAGGCGCTCTACCGACTGAACCGCGCCACGATCGGCGACAACCCGGACTATATTCAGATCGGGATGGTACTGACAATCCCGTGAAAATCGCCCTGATTAAACCGTCCGGGACGCAGTACGATATCACGAATGCCGTTTCCAGGGTAGAGTGGAGCGGCAGCGCGTCCGCGGCGGTCCGGCAGTTGACCGTCAGTTACGTCAACGCGCCGAATGACCGTTTTAACATCCCGGCGATCGCCACGGGGGATTTCGTGTCCTTTACGGCGGATAACGGCGAAGAGGTATTTTACGGGCAGTTCTTCGGCTCCGAGCGCTCCTCTTCGATCGGCACGCTGGATTTTACCGCTTACGACATGATGAAGAACCTGCTGGAATCACAGGGGCAGTACAATTTCAAGGACATCACGCCGGAAGCGGTCGCGGAGCGGATATGCGGGGAGTGCGGGTTCCCGATCCGTTTCCTGTACCGGACCGGCGTGAATATCTCCTCCATGCTCTGCGACAATATGAGCCTGTACGACATCATCATGGCGGCGTACACAAAGGCCCACCAGGCGACGGGGGACAAATATTTCCCCATGATCTATAAACGCGGCCTGGGGATCTATAAAGCGGAATGGATCGTGAAAGGGTTCACGCTGTCGGACGCCACGAATATCACGGAATCCAATATCCGGGAAACCATGAACGGCATCGTGAACCGGGTGAAGGTTTTTGACGATAAGGGCGCGCAGATCGGGGAAGTGACGGACGCCCCCAGCATGGCGGCGTACGGGACGTTCCAGCAGGTGTACAGGCAGGAGGGGAACGTGGACGCCATGACGGCGGCGCGGAACATGCTGAAAACGGAGCCGGAGCAGACGATCTCCATCCGCTCCGTCGGCTGCGTCGACTGCCTGAGCTGCTATTACGTGACGGTATCGGATATGGCGACGGGGATCCGGGGACGGTACTGGATCGGTTCGGACCGGCACACGTGGGAGAACGGCGCGTATACGATGGATCTGGATCTGGAGTTTGACGCCGTCATGAACACGGCGGACGCGCCGGCGGAAGGAGAAGGGAATGTGGGCTGACAATATGATTGATGTTCTGAAGGGTCCGGCGCAGAGCGGGAGGGGCCTGCAGCTTGCCGCCATGACCGGCCCGGACAGCTGTCGGGTGGGGAACCTGAATCTTGCGGCGGCGGATCTGATGGCGGCGGACAGCCTGACACGGCAGCTCTGCACGAAGGTATCCGAGATCACGACGACGGAGGGCGAGGAGTGCACGGATAAAAGCACCTACCTGCCGGCGCTGAAAGCCGGTGATACCGTATTGGTCTGTCAGGTTTCGGAAACAAAGTTTGTGATTCTCGCGAAGGTGGTGGATCTATGAGTATTTTACCGTCCTTTCTGGAAGCCGCCGTATCGGAGGAAGCGGCGGAGCCCGGCCGGGTGCTGCCGGTCCCGCGGGAATACGGCCTGGATTTTCGCACCGGGAGAATGACGGGACAAATCGTGGAGGGCCTCGAGGCGGTCAAGGTGTGGATCTGGAACTGTCTGAAAACGGAGCGGTACCGGCACGCCATCTACTCCTGGATATACGGCACGGAGTTCGAGCAGTATATCGGCCAGTCGCTGAGCGATGAGTACCTGCAGAGCGACTGTCAGGCCGAGACGGAGGACGCGCTGCTGGTCAGTCCGTACATCAGGGGCATTGAGGATTTTACGGCCGAGGTTTCCGGGGACCGGCTGCGGGTGGTTTTCCGGGCGGTCACGACCCTGGGCGATACGGGGGTGGAAATGTATGTATGAGGAAAGAACCTATCAGAGCCTGCTGGAGGAAGGGCTGTCGCTGATACGGGACAATATTTTGAAGGGCGAGGGGTCGTTCGTCTATAACCCGGTTTCCGTGCTGGCGTTTGAGCTGGAGAAGATCTACCGGCAGCTGGACTACCTGAGACTGCAGCTGGACCCCGCGACGGCGGATTTCGAGAACCTGATCCTGATGGCGGCGGCGCGGGGCATTTACCCGGAAGACGCGGTGGCGGCCCGGTTCAAGATGGAGGCGGACGCGAAGGTGCCCATGGGGACGCGCTTTTCCATGAGCGGTTTGGCATTCGTCACGACCGGGACCACGGAGGACGGGAAGTACGCCATTACGTGTACCACGCCCGGCAGCGCGCCCAACAACCTGCGCGGCGAACTGACGGCAATCGATCATGTGCCCGGACTGAAATCCGCGCGGATCGTGGATATCCTGGTGGCCGGTTCGGACGCGACCACGCGGGAGGAACTGCTGACGCGGTACCTGGAATCGTTTGACGTGCAGGCGTTCGGGGGCAACCGGACGGATTACAAACGGCACCTGGAGAGCGAGGACGGCGTCGGGGGCTGCCGGGTGTTCCCGTGCTGGAACGGGCCGACAACCGTGAAATGCGTGCTGATCGGCTCCGATTACGGCGCGCTCTCGGAAGAACTGGTCACGCAGATCCAGGCGAAAATGTGCCCCGTGCCTTTAAAAGGTTACGGGATCGCCCCGATCGGCCATGACGTGACGGTGGAATCGGTTAAGGCCGTCCGGATGAACGTGAAACTGACGGTTACCTATGCGGACGGGAAATCATGGGCGGACGCGGAGGAGGCCGTCAGACAGGCGATCGAAGAGTACCTGCTGACCATCCGGCAGGCATGGAAGGACGCGGAGAGCGAGGATGAAAAATCCGTTGTGTACCTGCGGCGGATCGAGGCGGCGGTGCTGACGGTGGCGGACATTGTGGATGTGACGGCCGTCTTAAACGATGCGGGTGAGAACGTGACGTTGAACGGGGATGAGATACCGGTGGCGGGGGATGTGACGGAGGCGACGGAATGATAAAGGACAAGATCATGCTGCCCGATACGATACAGTATTATCCCGACCATCTGAGACGGATGCCGGAGTTTCGGGCCCTGGCGGAATGTTTTGATCGTATGCTCCTGTCGGTCTACGGGGCGTTGTACAAACAGGAAGCGGATTCCATGTTCCTTACCCTGACGGAGTCCGGGTGCGAAATTTACGAGCGGCTTCTGAAACTGAAGACCGCGCCGGCGGATTCACTGGAGACGCGGCGGGCGCGTATCATCGCGGCGCAGTTCATGCAGCCGCCGTACACGGAAAAGCGGCTGCGCGAGGCGCTGGACAGCCTTTGCGGCCCCGATAATTACGATCTGGACGTGGACCGGGAAAACTGCCTCGTGAAGATACGTGTGCGCGCGCAGACGGAGGAAGGCCGGGCCGCGCTGATGTCGGAAGCGGGGCGGATACTGGAGAAATGGCTGCCCATGAACCTGGGATACGGCCTCAGCGCGTTTGAGTACTATCACATGCCGGCCGCGCAGTACTGCGGCGTGGCGGTCACAATGACACGGAAATATTACGTAACGGTTTTAGAGGAAGGGGTATAGGATATGTGGGAGAATGCTGCGAAAACGCTGAAGGGGATCGCGCTGGACCAGAAACTTACGATTGCGGAAAAGCCGCTGCGGCTTACGGCGGCGAAATGCTCCGACGGGATACTGAACGGCGATTTCCTTCTCAGCCAGGAAGACCTTGTCGGGGTAGCTTATGACGCGGAACTGAAAGGGGCGTACCTGTCCGACGACGGGACGATGCTCACGTTCCCCGTGACGTTCACGAATACCTTACTGGATGCCTCCTTCCGGGTGCATGAAGTGGGTATCTTCGCGGAGGATCCGGGCGGCGGAGAGATCCTGTATTTCATCGCGTATGACGAAGAGGGCGTTTCGGTGCCGGCCAAAGAGGATTCCCCCGGTTTTTCCGTGGATTGGTATTTTAATTACAAACAGAGCAACGCGAGCGACATCACCATTGAGGTGACGGAGGCGGGCCGTCTGACGGTTGAGCTGGCGGATATGCGGTACGCCAAAAAGGAGGATGTCGCGAAAGCGATCCGCGATCACAACGGGGACCCGGAAGCGCATCCGGACATACGGCAGGAACTGGGAACGGTAAAGAAAGCCGCCGAGGAAGCGCTGAAATCCGCGCAGGATATTGCCTTTACAATCACGAATGTCCCGACGCAGAACGGGTCGCTGACCTATACGGGCGGTACGCAGTCCCCGCAGTGGAATTTTTTCAATGAGGACGCGCTCACAATCGGCGGGACCACCGAAGCGACCGACGCGGGGACGTATGAGGCAACCTTTACGCCGAAAGAAAAGTACAAGTGGGACGACGGTACAAGCACCGAGCGAACGGCCGCCTGGACGATCGGGAAGGCGGCGGGGACCCTTACGCTCGACAAGGATACCGTAAATCTGACAAATACCGCAAAAACCGCCACCGTAAACGTGACCCGGGACGGGGACGGCGCGGTTTCCGCGGTCAGCGACCACACGGAATTCGCGACGGCCTCGGTAGCGGACACGGTGATTACCGTTACCGGTGTCAAAAACGGCAGCGCGACCGTTACCGTGAGTGTCGCGGAAAGCAAGAATTATACGGCGCCCGCGGCGAAGACCATCGCCGTCAATGTGAAGCTGACCGACCCGAACCTGGCGAACAACAGCCCGGCGGACATCCAGGCGGCGGCGAAGTCCGGTCAGGCGAAGAACCTGTGGCGGGTCGGGGACCGGATCCCCATCAAGTTTGACAACAAGACGGTCGGCAAGCTGACGCTGAACGGGACGTATTACGCAGTTATCCTCGGCTTCGACCACAACGCGGCCGTGGAGGGAGCGAACACGATCCACTTTCAGATCGGGAAGGATGGGGCGGGGAAAGACATCGCGTTTGTGAGCGGACGAGATGACGACTCCGACTTTTACATGAACTCGTCAAACACCAACGTCGGCGGCTGGAACAGCAGCTACATGCGAACGGCAATCTGCACGAAATTTTTCGCGGCCATGCCGGCGGAGTGGCAGAGTGTGATAACCGCCTGCACCAAGTACAGCGACAACAAGGGCAACGGCAGCAACGCAGCTGGAAACGTCACCACGACGCAGGACAAAATCTTCCTGCTATCAGAATTTGAGGTACAGGGCAAGAGAACCCACGCAAACACCACGGAACAAAACTACCAAAAGCAATATGACTACTACAGGAACGGGAACAGCATGGTAAAGTACGAGCACAGCAATAACAGCTCCGCCTCCAGCTGGTGGCTCCGCTCCGTGTATGCGGTCACCGCGCTCAGCTTCTGCTGTGTGACCTCGAGTGGGAAAATGAATTACCCCTCCGCGCGCCAATCGTGTGGGGTCTCGCCAGCCTTTAAAATATCCTAAACCCCACAGTAAGGCCCCAAAACGCGGATTCACACCAACTTCCGTGCAGGGAAAAACGGCGGGTTGTATGGGCCTGTTCCTATATGTCATAAGGAGGGACGGGGAAGGAGAGAATGAAAATGTACGGAACGGGATACATCACGCACCGCCGGTTCCGGGAACTGGCGCTGTGCGGGGAGAAACTCAACATACCCTACGGGACGGAAC
>CAZPGD010000094.1:0-6353 GCA_964585865.1 uncultured Hungatella sp.
CTGGGATTTCATTCATTTCGCCAAATCGAATGGCATCAGCGTGGGGCCGGGGCGCGGTTCCGCGGCCGGTTCCATTGTATCCTACTGCCTGGAAATTACGGATATCGACCCGATCCGCTACAACCTGCTGTTCGAGCGTTTCCTGAATCCGGAGCGCGTGTCCATGCCGGATATCGACGTGGATTTCTGCTACGAGCGCAGGCAGGAGGTGATTGATTACGTGGTGCGGAAATACGGCAAGGACCAGGTGGTCCAGATCATCACCTTCGGCACGCTGGCGGCCAAGGGCGTGATCCGCGACGTGGGACGCGTTCTGGACGTGCCCTATTCCAAGTGCGACAAGGTGGCCAAAATGATCCCCGGCGATCCCGGCATGACGCTTAAGAAGGCCATGGAGCAGAGGCCGGATCTGAAGGCCGTCTACAACGAGGACGAGCAGGTCCGCTATCTGATCGACATGTCCATGCGTCTGGAGGGCCTTCCGCGCCATGCCTCCATGCACGCGGCCGGCGTCGTGATCAGCCGCACCTCCGTGGATAATTACGTGCCGCTGTCGCGGGCCGCGGACGGCACGCTGACGACCCAGTTCACGATGACGACGCTGGAAGAACTGGGCCTTCTGAAAATGGATTTCCTCGGGCTGCGGACCCTGACCGTGATCCAGGACGCCGTCGGACAGGTGGAGAAGGACTGCGGGGTCCGCCTCGATATGCATGAGATTGACTATGACGACAAGGCGGTCCTGGAATCGATCGGAACGGGCAAGGACGACGGCGTGTTCCAGCTGGAAAGCGCGGGCATGAAGAGTTTTATGAAGGAACTGAAACCGGAGAACCTGGAAGATATTATCGCCGGCATTTCCCTGTACCGCCCGGGTCCCATGGATTTTATTCCCAAATATCTGAAGGGGAAAAACGACCGTTCTTCCGTCACCTACGACTGCCCGCAGCTGGAGCCGATTCTGAGCCCCACCTACGGATGCATCGTTTACCAGGAGCAGGTCATGCAGATCGTCCGCGATCTGGCCGGCTACACGATGGGGCGGAGCGATCTGGTGCGCCGCGCGATGTCGAAGAAGAAAGCCTCCGTCATGGAGAAGGAGCGGCACAATTTCGTTTACGGCAACGACGAGGAAGGGATACGGGGCTGCGTCCGCAACGGCATCGACGAGCGGACGGCCAACCTGATTTTCGATGAAATGACGGATTTTGCCCGCTACGCGTTCAACAAGTCGCACGCGGCCTGCTACGCGGTGGTGGCGTACCAGACGGCGTACCTGAAGTACTATTACCCGAAGGAATTTTTCGCCGCCCTGCTGACGTCCGTCATGGATAACACGATCAAGGTATCGGAATACATTCAGGTCTGCCGGCAGATGGGGATCGGCATCCTGCCCCCCGACATCAACGAGGGGGAGAGCGGGTTTACCGTGTCGGGCGATTCCATCCGCTACGGCCTGTCGGCGATCAAGAGCGTCGGCCGTTCGGTGGTGGAGTCCATCGTGGCGGAGCGGGAGAAAAACGGGCCTTTCCGCAGCATGGATGATTTCGTGGAGCGGACGACGAATAAAGAAGTGAACCGTCGGACGCTGGAAAGTTTTATCAAGGCGGGGGCGCTGGATTCCCTGCCGGGGAACCGCCGCCAGAAATGCATGGTGGCGCCGGATCTGCTGGACCGGAAGAACCGGGAGAAGAAGAGCGCCATGGAAGGGCAGCTTTCGCTTTTCGATTTCGCGGCCGAGGATGACAGGAAGAATTTCCGGGTCCCCTACCCGGATGTGGAGGAATATTCGAAGGACGATCTGCTGGCGTTTGAGCGGGAAATGCTGGGAATCTATGTCAGCGGGCACCCGCTGGAAGCCTACGAGGACTGCTGGCGGGCCAATATCACCGCCGTGGCGACGGATTTCGTCGTCGATGAGGAAACGGAGCGGGCCGCCCTCGCCGACAACGCGCGGGTGACGATAGGCGGCATGGTAAAAGGCAAGGTGATCAAGACCACGAAATACGGGCAGATGATGGCGTATGTGACGCTGGAGGATCTGTACGGAAGCGTGGAGGTGATCGTTTTTCCGCGAGATTTTGAAAAATACGGCGATCTGCTGGAGGACGACGTGAAAATCTTCGTCCGCGGGCGGGTGTCGATCGGGGACGACCCCGTGGGCAGCCTGATCTGCGAGCAGATTATCCCCTTCGACAGCATTCCCGGCCGGCTGTGGCTGCGTTTTGCCGACAGGGCGGCTTATGAGCGGCAGATCGGCGCGGTGACGGAAATTCTGAATGAGTCGGAAGGAAGGGACCGGGTCACGATCTATCTGGAACGGGAGCGGGCCAGAAAGGATCTGCCGGCGAACCGGAGCGTTTCCTGCGAC
Source organism: uncultured Hungatella sp. (assembly GCA_964585865.1). Taxonomy (GTDB): domain Bacteria; phylum Bacillota; class Clostridia; order Lachnospirales; family Lachnospiraceae; genus UBA3402. Next base: position 2,372 of record CAZPGD010000094.1, read on the forward strand.
GAGCGGCTCCTTGAGAGTCTCCGCGGGCTGCTGGGGGAAAAGAATGTCAAAGTCGTGCGAAAAGGCATTGAAAGTATCGGGAAAATGAATTAGAATATTCGGTGTGCACCGTTGTCATTCCTATTGTTCAGGAGGGGAGAAGATGGCTAAGACAGTAAAAACAATCGGCGTACTCACGAGCGGCGGCGACGCTCCCGGCATGAATGCCGCGATCCGCGCCGTCGTGCGTACCGCGATCAACCGCGGGCTGAAGGTGAAGGGGATCATGCGGGGATTCGCGGGGCTTCTGCAGGAGGAGATTATTGACATGGAGGGCAAGTCCGTGTCCGAGATCATCCACCGGGGCGGGACCATTCTTTATACGGCCAGGTGCATGGAGTTCATGACGCCGGAAGGCCCGAGAAAGGCCGCGGAAGTCTGCAAAAAGCACGGAATCGACGGCATTGTCGTGATCGGCGGCGACGGCTCCTACCGGGGGGCGGGGAAGCTGGCCGCCCAGGGTATCAACACGATCGGCGTGCCGGGGACCATCGATCTGGATATCGCCTGCACCGATTACACCATCGGCTTTGACACGGCCGTGAATACGGCGATGGAGGCCATCGACAAGGTGCGCGACACTTCCACTTCGCACGAGCGCTGCAGCATTATCGAGGTTATGGGCCGTCACGCCGGCTACATCGCCCTGTGGTGCGGCATCGCCAACGGGGCGGAGGACATTCTGCTCCCGGAGAAGTACAACGGGGACGAGCAGGCCCTGATCAACCATATCATTGAGAGCCGCAAGATCGGCAAGAAGCACCACATTATCATCAATGCCGAGGGGATCGGCCACTCGACGTCCATGGCACGCCGGATCGAGGCGGCCACGGGGATCGAGACGAGGGCGACGATTCTGGGATACATGCAGCGGGGCGGCGGCCCCACCTGCAAGGACCGCGTCTACGCGTCCATCATGGGGGCCAAGGCGGTGGAGCTTCTGGCGGCCGGCCGCAGCAACCGCGTCGTTGCCTACAAGAACGGCGATTATACGGATTTTGATATCCAGGAGGCGCTGGCCATGCAGAAGTCCCTGCCCGAGGACCAGTACCAGATCAGCAAGCTGCTGACGCGGTGAGGCGCGCGGGGGACGCCGGAGGACGGACTGAGCGGCCGGGACAGGCGGGAAGCCGGGACAGCCGTGGACGGGCAGAAATGCCGGGGGACGGCTTGGGCGGGCGGAACGCGGGGACAGACTGAGCGGTTGGGACAGGCGGGATGCCGGGGACGGCCGTGGACGGGCGGGAACGCCGAAGGACGGTTTAGACGGGCGGAACGCTGGGACGGACTAAGCGGCCGGGACAGGCGGGATACCGGGACAGCCGCGGGCGGGCGGGAACGCCGAGGGACGGCCTGGCGGGCGGAATGGCATACGGAGGAAGAAGCGGGGGGAACATATGGAAGATAAGGTCGTATTATGCGCGGCCAGCGCGTATGAGCAAAAATATTATTTTAATCAGCAGTTTGCTTCTCTGCCGGATTCGGTGAAAGAGGAGCTTCGGATCATGTGCGTGCTGTTTACGGAGGACGTAGGCGGCGTTCTGACGCTTCAGTTTAATGAGAAGGGGAACCTGGAGTTCGGCGTCGTGTCGGCGGAAGACGATTTCGGATTTGACGAGATCGGAAGCGAACACCGGATCCGGCAGTACCAGAGGGAGAAGCGGGAACTTCTGGAAGCGCTGGAACTGTATTACCGGGTATTTTTCCTGAAAGAGGGTCTGCAGGTAGAGGAAGGATGAGTGGAACCTGATTATGGTCAGGGACGAAAAATGGAAGATCGGCGACGTTGTCCTGGACAACCGGCTGATTCTGGGGCCTATGGCGGGTGTGACGGATCTGGTGTTCCGCAGGCTCTGCGAGGAGCAGGGCTGCGGAGCGGCCTATACGGAGATGGTCAGCGCCAAGGCCGTTTTTTATCATGGCGGATGGTACGCGGATACGGCGGACCGGATGACTGCGACGGGAAAGACGGACGCGAATGGCCCGGACGGCCGAGATGGCAGGAGCGGGCATGAAAGGGACAGCCGTGGGCATGGCGGGAACGGCACGTTTGAATTGATGCGCGTGGGTGACTGGGAAAAGGCCGTGGCCCTGCAGCTGTTCGGTTCCGACGCGGAGATTCTGAGCGATATGGCAGCGCGGCTTGCGGCGGGGCCCTACGCATGGATCGATGTCAATATGGGCTGTCCGGTGCCGAAGATCGTCCGCAACGGGGAAGGTTCGGCTCTTATGCGGGAGCCGGCGAAGGCGGAGCGTATTCTTACGGAACTGGTGCGCAAAGTGAAAAAGCCGGTGACGGTGAAGTTCCGGAAAGCATTTAACGATCATGAGGGAGACGCTGTGGAGTTCGCCCGCATGGCGGAAGCCTGCGGCGTGGCCGCGGTGGCGGTCCACGGACGGACCAGGGAGCAGTTTTATTCCGGAGAGGCGGACTGGGACGTGATTCGGCGGGTGAAGGAAGCGGTGAAGATCCCGGTAATCGGAAACGGAGACGTGCGGACCCCGCGGGACGCGGCGCGGATGATGGAGGAGACCGGCTGCGACGGGGTGATGATTGCCCGCGGCGCAAGAGGGAACCCCTGGATCTTTTCGCGAACGCTTGCGTACCTGCGGACGGGCACGGTGCCCCCGCCTCCGTCCGCCGCCGGGATCCGGGAGATGATTCTGCGCCATGCCAGGCTTCTAATCGAGGACAAGGGAGAAATGACGGCTATCCGTGAAATGCGCAAACACGTGGCATGGTACACGGCGGGGCTTCCGTACTCGTCCGCCCTGCGCGGAGAGATGAACCGGGTGACGGATTATCAGGGGCTTCTTGCGGCTCTTGACAAGGCAGGGGAGTTGGAATATAATACACTGCAACGCTATCGGCGGACCGGCGGGCCTTCCGATAAGGAAATGGAAGAAAGGTAACAGGAAATATGGCAGAGAAGAAGAACATTTTAACGTATGCGGGATTGAAGCAGTATGAGAATGAGCTTCAGTATCTGAAGGTAGACGCGAGACAGAAAGTGGCCCAGAAGATCAAGGAGGCCAGGGAGCAGGGAGATCTGTCGGAGAACGCCGAGTATGACGCGGCCAAGGATGAGCAGAGGGACATTGAGTACCGGATCGACGAACTGGAGAATTTGCTTAAGAACGCCGAAGTCATTGTGGAGGACGATGTTGATCCGGACAAGATCAGCATCGGCTGCTCCGTGAAAGTGCTGGACATGGAATTTAACGAGGAAATGGAATTCCGTCTGGTAGGGTCCACGGAAGCCAACAGCCTGCAGAACCGGATTTCAAATGAGTCTCCGGTGGGCAGGGCCCTGCTGGGGAAAAAGGCGGGCGACATTGTAGACGTGGAAACGCCGATGGGAGTAATCCAATATGAAGTGCTGGAGATCCAGCGGGTATCATAGACAGGAAAGTGCGGGCTGCCGCGGAGAATCTTCGGCTCTGCGGCGGCCCTGTTTGTTTACGGGGCGGGCGGACGCCGCTGCGAGTGCTATTGTTGCGGGCCGGACAAGTCCAGATAAGCGTGTTATTGTTACGGGCCGCACAGCCTTTGCTGATTGCGCTTCCGTTTTCGGAAGAGAAATAGGAACACGCGGTACGCCGAACCGCCCGCCGGACGGGTGCGCGGCGATTACAGGAGAAAACGGAAACAGGCACGCGGAATACAGCGGATTATTATAAAGGAGAGAACGACGTGACGGAATCAGAGAACAGGAACCGGGAGCGTGAGGAAAAACGGCAGGAAAATCAGCGGGAGATGCGGCAGGAAGAGCAGCGGAATTCGCGGGAGACGCGGCAGGGAAATCCACGGGAGACGCGGCAGGAAGAGCAGCGGAAGAATCCACGGGAGACGCGGCAGGAAGAGCAGCAGCAGAATTTGCGGGAGTCCCGACAGGGGAATTCTCAGAAGACGCGGCAGGAAGAGCAGCGGAAGAATCCGCGG
>CAZPGD010000095.1:0-1535 GCA_964585865.1 uncultured Hungatella sp.
CCGGACGGAGCCGGCGCAAAACCGGCGCAAAACCGACGCAAAACCGACGCAAAACCGACGCAAAACGGCCCGTTTTATCCGGGGGAGACGATAAAACGGGCCTCTTTTGTTTTCGACGCTACTTTGTGACGTGGCTCCCGGTGCTCCTGATCTGTTTCAGTTCATCGAACACCACGTCGTTCAGCACCTTGTTATACGTGCCTTTCATGCCGGAAGAACGCGATTCAATCACGCCCGCGCTTTCAAACTTCCGCAGCGCGTTGACGATGACGGAACGCGTGATGCCCACGCGGTCCGCGATTTTGGACGCCACCAGGATCCCCTCGTTGCCGTCCAGTTCGTCAAAAATGTGCGTGATGGCCTCCAGTTCGGAAAAGGACAATGTCCCGATCGCCGATTTGACGACCTGTTTCTTTCTGGTCTTCTCCGCGTTCTCCTCATTGACCGAGCGGAGCATTTCCAGTCCGACCACCGTCGTCCCGTATTCGCTGAGGATAATGTCATCGATGTTGTACTGGCAGTCCATTTTGTAAATGAACAAGGTGCCCAGGCGCTCTCCCGCGATATCAATCGGCGCTATAATCGCCTGGTATTTCTTTACATTTTCCTCCGCGAACCCCAGGGTCGCCAGGTTCACATTCTCCTTGGTGGAGAGAATGCTTAGAAGTCTCTCGTTGAGCATCTTGTCCACGAAACCTCCGAGACGCTCATCGATCAGTTCCCTGATCTCCTCGACGCCGGGCCAGAGACCGATGCCCAGCACCTTCCCTTTCTTGCTGATCACGAGAATGTTCGATTCCAGGATCTCGCTCAGCACTTGACAGATGTCGTTAAACACGACTTTGTTGGAATTGTTGTTGTGCAGTAATTTCCCAATTTTCCGCGTTTTATCCAACAACTGTACGCTCATTACTTCGAACCCCTTTCTTCTGTCCAAAAAAGAGCATTTCTTTGAGTGACATTCAAATTATAACATATCAAATTCAGAATAACAACAGTATTTCGATTCTTTTGAATCTTTAGCGGTTTTTAACCTGTTGTCTCAATACTTATGCTGCAGCCGCAGGACCCGTTGCTGCAGAGCAGCCGGTTCCCCTTCTCCGTCATGTAGCTGCCGCACTCCGGGCAGCGCACCGCGGATGGTTTCTGCCAGGACATAAAATCACACCGCGGGTGATCCTCGCACTCATAATAGCGCCTTCCCTTTCTGGTCTTTTTCTCCACCACCTCCTTGCCGCATTTCGGACACGGGACCCCGATTTTTTCCAGATACGGCTTCGTGTTCCTGCATTCGGGAAATCCCGGGCAGGCCAGAAACTTCCCGTGCGGACCGTATTTGATCACCATCTTCCGTCCGCAGAGTTCGCATACCTCGTCGCTTTCCTCGTCCGCTATGGTCACGGACTCCAGTTTCTTTTCCGCCGCCCTGACCGCCGCGTCCAGATCCGGATAAAAATTCGACAGCACCTTTCTCCAGTTCTCGTCGTCCGGTCCCACGCTGTCCAGAAGGGATTCCATATTCGCGGTGAATTTCA
>CAZPGD010000095.1:1545-6349 GCA_964585865.1 uncultured Hungatella sp.
AATGCCGGGAAAATTCTCCTTCATGATGCGGTTGACCACTTCGCCCAGTTCCGTTACGCAGAGATTTTTGTTCTCCTTGACCACGTACCGGCGGGACAGCAGGGTGGTAATCGTGGGCGCGTAGGTGCTGGGACGGCCGATGCCCTCCTCTTCCAGGGCCTTCACCAGGGACGCTTCGGTATAATGGGCCGGCGGCTGGGTAAAATGCCGGCTTTTCCGGAGTTCCAAAAGCTTCAGTTCGCTCCCTTCCGTCAGAGTGTCCAGCGCGGGATTCTTCTCCTCCTCCGCTTCCTCTTCGTCCCCGTACACGGACATGAACCCGTCAAAAGACAGGCTGGACGCGGAAAGGGTGAACCAGTACTCCCCGGCCCGTATTTTCACGCTGACCGTGTCATAAACGGCGGGCCGCATACGGCTGGCGGTAAAACGCCGCCAGATCAGCCGGTAGAGGCGGAACTGGTCCCTGGTCAGGGAATCCTTCGCCTCCTCGGGAGTCAGGGAAATGTCCGTGGGACGGATGGCCTCATGGGCGTCCTGGATCCTGGCGCCGCCCGTTTTCTGCGTCTCGCCGTCCCCCGCGTAGTCCTTTCCGTAGACGGCGGCGACATAGGCCCGGGCCGCGCGGTCCGCTTCCTCCGCCACCCTGGTCGAATCGGTACGCAGATAGGTGATCAGCCCGATCGTCCCGCGCCCCTTTACCTCGACGCCCTCGTACAGTTGCTGGGCAAGCCGCATGGTCTTCTGGGTGGAAAAATTCAGCGTTTTGGAAGCCTCCTGCTGCAGGGTGCTGGTCGTGAAGGGAGCCGGGACTTTCTTGATCCGTTCTCCGCGGCGAACCTCGTCCACAAGGTAACGGCAGCCCTGAAGATCCGCCAAAACCCTCTCCGTGTCCTCTCCGGAACGGAGCACGGTCTTCTCTCCGGAACTTCCGTAAAACCGGGCCGTCAGGGGACTCGCGCCCCCCTTTCGGCCTGGTGCTGTCTTTGTATCCTTCTTCCCCCCGTTGTCCGCGGCCTCCAGATCGGCCTCCAGTTCCCAGTACTCCTCCGGGATAAAAGCGGCGATCTCGTCCTCCCTGTCGCAGATCATCCTCAGCGCCACCGACTGCACGCGGCCGGCGCTTAAGCCCCTTTTGACCTTGGCCCACAGAAGCGGGCTGATCCGGTACCCCACCATTCGGTCCATGATCCTTCTGGTCTGCTGGGCGTTCACCAGCGCCATGTCCAGCTGCCGCGGCTGTTTCAAAGACGCTTTGACCGCGTTTTTCGTGATCTCGTTGAAGCTGATGCGGTAAACCTTCTTACCGGTCAGTTCATCCAGTTTCAGCGCCTTCGTCAGGTGCCAGGATATGGCCTCCCCCTCGCGGTCCGGGTCGGTCGCCAGATAGACCCCGTCGGCCTTTTTGACCTCCCTGCGCAGTCTGGCCAGTACGTCACCCTTCCCCCGGATCGTGATGTACTTGGGCTCAAAATTGTGTTCCACATCGACTCCCAGCTGGCTTTTCGGCAGATCGCGCACATGGCCGCCGGAAGCGTCCACCGTGTAATTGCTGCCCAGAAATTTCCTGATCGTCCGGACCTTCGCAGGCGACTCCACGATCACCAGATATTTTGCCATATCGTTTCCCGCTCCTCTAAATCTTTCTGACATAATAGTGACTCGCCGGCTGTGCCAGATACCCCTTCAGTTCCAGTTCCAGAAGGATCGTCAGACACTCCCCCAGCGGCAGGCCACTCTCCTTTACGACCTGATCGATATATGTCGGCTGCAAATTGAGGCAACTATACACTATTTTCTCTTCCTTTGCAAGCATATTCGTATTTTTTTCCGGGAGTCTCAGCATCTTTTCATTTTTTATCTGAAAATACTCCAGAATATCCTCCGGAGAGGAGACCAGAGCGGCTCCTTCGCGGATCAGCCGGTTGCATCCGCGGCTCAGTTCCTCCGTCACCATGCCGGGAACGGCCATGACTTCCTTCCCCTGCTCCAGGGCCAGTTCCGCCGTGATCAGGGAACCGCTGCGCTCCCTGGCCTCCACGATGACAATCACGTCGGAAAGACCGCTGATCAGACGGTTGCGCATGGGGAAATGCCGGGGCAGCGCCTGCGCGCCGAGAGGGAACTCCGAGATCAGGCCGCCCCGTTCGGGTATCCGCGCGTACAGGGAACGGTGGCAGGCGGGGTAACAGACGTCCACGCCGCTTCCCAGGACGGCATAGGTGTCCTTTCCCGCCAGCAGCGCCCCCTCGTGGCCGGCCCCGTCGATGCCCAGCGCCATTCCGCTGACGATCTGGACCCCTTCGCGGGCCAGGGAAGCGCCCAGCGCGCGGGCGACCTGGCGGCCGTAGCTGCTGCAGCTTCTGGCCCCGATAATGGCGGCGGAAGGCCGCCCGTCTTCCGGGAGCCGCCCCTTTACGTAAAGACCGGCCGGGTTCCCGTTTATATGCCGCAGACGGTCCGGGTAATCGGCGTCCAGCACGGAAAGGAAACGGAGTCCCCGGCGGCCGAGGGAGCGGTACTCCCGGACCGTTTCGTCCAGACAACCCTTCCATGAGTCGAAACAGGCGGCCGCGGAGCGTTTCAGGAGACGCGCTTCGGCAAGACGTGTTCCTTCTATATTATAGACAGCCCGGAAAGAGCCGTACCGGCCGCGCAAATTTTCGATGGCGACGGGACCAAGCCGCGGGATCTGGCAGAGCCAGTAAAGGTATTCGTTTTCCGTGTAATTCATAAGGGGCGGCGCCTCCCTTCCGGACGGGAGACAGAGCGGGCGGGGAACGCGGCGGAGTCATTTTTCCAGTATTTCTCTTCCAGGCTCCGGTAGCCGATGGCCTCGCAGAGATGGGCGTGCCCGATGTGTTCCGCCCCCTCCAGATCCGCGATCGTTCTGGCCACTTTGAGGATGCGGGTGTAGGCCCGGGCGCTCAGCCCTTTCCTGCGGTACAGTTCCCGGAAAAACCGTTCGTCCTCCCGGCTCAGCCCGCAGTAGGCCCGGATATCGTCTCCGTTCATCTGACTGTTGAAACGGATCTCCCGCCCCGCAAACCGCTCCTTCTGGACCTGCCGCACCCGTTCCACCCGGCCGCGGATTACCGCGGAGGACTCGGCGGGCAGTTCGTCTCTCAACTCTCCGAACGTGACGGGAGCCGCTTCCGTGCAGATGTCGATGCGGTCCAGAATGGGCTTGGAAATGCGTCCCAGGTAGCGGCGGATCTGATCCTCGCTGCAGCGGCAGCGGTTCCGGTCCGGGAAATACCCGCAGGGGCACGGGTTCGCCGCGGCTACCAGCATGAAATCCGCCGGGAACTCATATCTTCCGTGGACGCGCGAGAGCACGATCTTATGATTTTCCAGCGGCTGCCGGAGCATTTCGATCGCGTAACGGGAAAATTCCGGCAGTTCGTCCAGAAAGAGCACGCCGCCGCTGGCCAGGGACATTTCGCCCGGCACGGGATTGGCCCCGCCTCCCGAAAGCGCCTGCGCCGTGGCCGAATGATGGGGGCTGCGGAAAGGGCGGCGGTTCATGTAGGGCCGCTCCCGGGGCAGGAGCCCGCAGACGCTGTAAATCTTCGAAATTTCCAGCATTTCTTCCATCGTGCAGGACGGCATGATCGTGGGGATCCGCTCGGCGATCATGGTCTTCCCCGTTCCGGCCGGACCGATGTAAAGAAGGTTATGGCGCCCCGCCACGGCGACTTCCGTGGCTCTTTTCGCCAGAAGCTGGCCGCGCACCTCCCGGTAATCGACGTCATAACTTTCCCGAAAGATCTCTTCGGCCGGCTCCTCCGGTTCCCGCTCCCTGTCCCGTCCCGCTTCCCTGACGCCCGCGGCGTCCCCCGCGCGTCCGCTCTCCGCCTCCAGAAGCCCGGTCAGTTCCCGGATATGCCCGACGCCGATAATCCGCATATCCGGGATAATCCTTCCTTCCCGCACATTTTCCTCCGGCAGGAAGCAGGTTCTTTTCCCGCGGCATTTCGCTTCCATCACCATGGGCAGGATCCCGCATACAGGCTTCACCGCCCCGTCCAGACCCAGTTCCCCGATCAGCACCGCGCCCGCGGCGTTCTCGCGGCGCAGTTTCCCGTAAGCCCCCAGCACCGCGGCGGCGATCGGCAGATCGAAGCCCGTTCCTCGCTTATGCACGCCGGCAGGGGAAAGATTCACCGTCACTTTCTGCGGCGGGAAGGAGAACCCCGCGTTTTTCAGCGCCGTCCTCACCCGGTCCCCGGCCTCCCGCACCTCGGGGGCCAGCGCGCCCACCATCACAAAGCCGGGCAGCCCGTCCTGCGCGTCCGCCTCCACATGGACAAGGCACCCTTCCACGCCAAGAAGGCCGATTCCACATACTTCACTATACACTGTTCCTCCTGCGCGACTCTCCCGATACGCGGATTCCGGTGCGACACGCACTCTATGGATATAAGACCCACCGATACGAATTCAGAACTGTTGAAACGACAGAACCATTATATTCGATCTTTTAAGAAAATACAAGAAAAATCTGAAAAACCGCCGGAGCGGGCGGAAGATCACTCTTCATACCGCGCCAGCATCTGCCGCACCAGCTTCTTCATTTCCTGCCGCACGGACTCGGGGCGCAGCACTTCCACGCTGGGGCCCTGACTCAAAAGCCACATGAGGATTCCCTTGCCGTAGACTTCCGCCTCGACGACGCAGACCCCCTCTTCCCGGGAAAGGATCTTCGCCGTAGGCAGCCGGTCCAGCACGGATTCCACGTTGCGGCCGGTGTAGCGGATCAGAAGGCGCAGCAGTTCGCCGGCATACATAAACTGGATCCGCCGGC
>CAZPGD010000096.1:0-6221 GCA_964585865.1 uncultured Hungatella sp.
GCTGAGCGCGCTGCTGGCGGGCAATGACCAGCTGGATATCTGGTGGGGTGACTGGCAGGATTATTATAAGGACGGCATCATTATTCCGATTAACGAGTATCTGGACTCGCCCGACGCGCAGGGCGTCAGGGATTCCTGGGACGCGATTGACGGCTGGAAGAACACGACGGACAACGAAGGCAATATCTGGGGTATTCCGAGAATCGGCCAGATGTCCGGCAGCCCGATCTTTGTGCGGAACGAGTGGCTGGATCAGCTGGGGATGGAAATGCCGAAGACGATCGATGAACTCAACGCGTACCTGTACGCGGTCAAGGATCTGGATCCCTATGGAAACGGAGAAACGATCCCGCTGCTGCTGCAGGGCGGCGGCAATCCCGTCAGCAACACGGAAGTTACGCTGCTGGGCGGATATACGAAGCACGGACAGGGCCGTTTCCTGGATGAGGACGGCAAGGTGAAACCCGCGTACCTGGATGAGGGATATATCGATTTCATCAAGCAGCTGCATCAGTGGTATGTGGACGGCATCATTCATCCGGAGTTTATGACGCACAGCAAAACGGACGTGATGAACATGACCATGAGCGGGAGAGCGGCGGCGACCGCTATCTGGTATTCCCGCGTGACCGGGCAGGAAGCTACGACGAGGAAGAATGTCAATCTGGATACCAGCAAGTATGATTACACCTGGGGCTGGAGCGACGACGGCGTAACCGGACCGAACGGACAGCTTGTGCAGTGCCGCTATCTGGGCAGCAAGCAGGCGCAGGTGATCAGCAGCAAGTGCAAGAATCCGGAAGCGGCCATCAAGTATATCGCCTGGGCGTATGAGCCGGAAAATCAGCGAATCCTCAAGTACGGTATCGAAGGCGTACAGTGGGAGTGGGATCCGACGGTTGAGAACGCAGAGGAAATCGGAGCGGTGCGGCAGATCGAAGGCGCGCCGAAGTACTGCAGAGAGTTCGACGTCGCGCTGGGCGCGGATGCTGAGTCGCGTGAAATTACGTACTATGACGACGGTGTTCGGAACATGCACAACCTCTGGCTGTGCGATGACGGCGTAAACCTGCCGATTACGACTTACAACGAACTGGAAGGCGAGTTCATATTCGACAGCGAGACGCTGGACGAGGTCGCGCCGATGGGCGATGTGAACACCTATTTCAACGAAGAGATCGCGAAATTTATCACGGGCGACCGTTCCTTCGACACATGGGACGCTTTCATCCAGGATATGTATGATCTGGGACTGGAGGCTTATATCGAGGAGTGCACGAGACAGTATAACGAGGCGCAGTAACAGAGATGATTACGGGAAAGCCCGGTTGGGGCTGCACGATTACGCAAACCAGCTCCCGGCTGGGCTTTCCTGTCGGTAACAGGGTGTAAGGCTACGTTTTTTATAGGGGATACAAAATGGTAAATGAGAAGAAAAGATCAATATGGTATTATCTGAAAAGGGACCGCTTCATTTACTGTCTGCTGGCGCCGGGCATTCTATATTATATTGTTTTTCATTATTTGCCCATGTTTGGGGTCATTATCGCGTTTAAGGACTATAAGCCGTTCTTCGGGCTGAAGGGGATTTTTACGTCCGAGTGGGTGGGGCTGAAGCATTTTCGGAAATTCTTCAGTTCCGCGTACTGCCTGAGACTGATTAAGAATACGCTGCTTATCAGCCTGTACAGCCTGCTGTGGGGTTTCCCGATCCCGATCCTTCTGGCGCTTCTGATTAATGAATTACGGGGGAAACTCTTTAAGCGCGGCATTCAGACGATTTCCTATCTGCCACATTTCCTGTCGGCCGTTATTGTATGCGGGATTATCCGCAACATGGTGTCGGTAGACGGCGGGTTCGTGAACGCGATCATTAAATTTTTCGGCGGGACTCCGATCTCGTTTTTGTCGGAACCCCAGTACTTTCGAACGATTTATGTGTCTTCCGGCATCTGGTCGAGTATGGGATGGGCGAGCATCATCTATATCGCGGCGATGGCGGGGATCGATCAGGAACTTTATGACGCGGCCAAGGTGGACGGCGCCGGGGTACTCAAGCGGATGTGGCACATCACGATCCCGTGCATCATGCCGACGATCTGCCTGCGTCTGATCCTGCAGATCGGGGAACTCATGAGCGTTGGATCCGGCAAGATTCTGCTGCTGTATAATCCACAGATCTACTCCACGGCGGATGTAATCAGCACATATGTGTACCGGGAAGGTATCGGGAAAATGAATTTCTCCTTCGCCACGGCAATCGGACTGTTTGAATCGGTCGTGAACCTGATTCTGGTGGTGGGAGCCAACGCGGTTGTGAAAAAACTCGGACAGGAGGGGATCTGGTGAAAAGCAAAGAGAAGAAGTATATATCCGGGGAAAATATTTTCCAGGTTATTGATGTGATTCTCCTGATCCTGGTGGCGATTATCATTCTGGTTCCGGTGTTTTCTGTGGTCATGACTTCGTTTGTGAGTCAGGCGGAAATCGCCAGACGCGGATCCTTTATTCTGATACCGGAGAAATTTGATTTTACGGCTTACCAGATGTTGTGGAGCGGCCGCAAGGGAATTATCCGCGCGTATGGGAACACGCTGTTCCGCGTGATTGTGGGGACGACGCTGCAGATGCTGATGACGATCGCGTTCTCCTACGGACTGTCAAGGAGAAACCTGAAAGGCAGGAACGCGATCACAGTGTTTGTGGTGATTACGATGCTGTTTTCGGGCGGCATGATTCCGAATTTCCTGCTGGTGCAGTTTTTGCATCTGAACAACTCGCGGTGGAGCATGGTTCTTCCGGGGCTGATCAGCACATGGAACATGCTGGTGATGCGGAATTTCTTCATGGCGATTCCGACCAGTCTGGAAGAGGCGGCGATCATTGACGGGGCGAACGATATTGACGTCCTGACGAAGATCGTACTGCCGCTGTCGAAAGCGACGATCGCGACGATCGCGCTGTTCTACGCGGTTGCCCACTGGAACGCGTGGTTTGACGCGATGCTGTATATCAATGACGTATCGAAATTGCCGATGCAGAACCTGCTGCGGAATATTATCACATCGGTCAACGGGATCAGTGATCTGGAAATGGATGTTTCGGTCGGTCTGGCCACGCCGCCGACGGCCGCGATGCAGTCGGCTGCGATCGTGATTTCCACGCTGCCGATCGTGTGCGTGTATCCGTTCATCCAGAAGTATTTCGTAAAAGGCGTTATGGTAGGGAGCATCAAGGGATGATACGAGCCGGCGCGCCAGGCAGAGAGACAGAGAATGGAACGGGCCCGCGGACGAACTTGGCAGGAAAACAGGGGATGAAGCGGGCCTGTATGTCTGGCGGGGAAGAATGGGTAATACGTACCGGCGCGCCTGCCGGATGAATAACAATGGAGGCTGTTTATGGAACTGAAAGGGAAAAAGATTGTTTTTCTGGGTGACAGCATCACCGAAGGGCATGGGACTTCATCGGTGGAGCACACGTTCTGGAACGAGGTGGCGCGCCGCACGGGTGCGGAGTGTTACGGCTACGGGATCGGCGGCACCCGAATCGCAATGCAGCATGACGTGCCGTCACCGAATCCGCGGTACGACCTGTATTTCGGGTCCCGTGTGGAGGAAATGCGGCCGGACGCGGATGTGGTCGTGGTGTTTGGAGGCACCAATGATTTCGGACACGGGGACGCGCCGCTCGGCAAGATGGAGGACCGGGACGAGGGGACGTTCTACGGAGCGCTGCATATGCTGTATATTAAGCTGATCGAGCGGTACCCGGAGGCCCAGCTTGTGGTCATGACGCCGCTGCACCGCATGGATGAGGACAACGTGACGTACACTTCGCGGAGCGTCCGGCGGGTGGCGGGACTGGAAGTCTATGTAGACGTAATCCGGGAGGTGGCGGCTTTCTACGGGATTCCGGTTCTCGATCTGTACCGGACGAGCGGGATCCAGCCGAAAGTGCCGGTGCTGCAGGAAAAATACGCGCCGGACGGTCTGCATCCGAATGACGCGGGGCACATACGGATCGCGGAGAAGCTGATCGGATTTCTGGGCACGCTGTAACGGTACGGTCTGGCGATCGCTGTCATACCCGCCATTTCAGATAGAGGAAACAGGCAGGAACGCTCCGGAGATGGAAAGGAACATCAACGGGGCGTTTTCTGCGATATGCGAAGATACCGTGGTCAAAAGTCAGAATTCGCGACGTGTCCATATGCCGGCGGATGAAAGACTTTATGACCTGCCCGACATCATTTGATCCCAACATCATGGAAACGGAGGTAGAAAAATGCGAAAACAATACAGATGGACATTCATTTGCCTGGCGGTTCTGTTGGCGGCGCTTACTGCCTGTTCGCAGGCGCCGTCCGGCGGAGACGGTACGGCGGAGACGACAGGAGCGCCGGCGGTCACCGCGGGGACGGAAGCGGCCGGGGCGGCAGCCGGCGCGGGAGCGGAAGAATCTGCAACAACAACGGGTGCGGGGACGGAAGAGTCCGGGGCGGCAGCGGGCGCGGGGACGGAAGAATCCGGAACGGCAGCCGCTGGGACGGAAGCGGCCGGGACGGCAGCCGGCACGGGAACGGAAGAATCCGGAACGGCAGCCGCGGGAGCGGAAGCCGAACTCCCCAAGGATCCCTATGATTATACGGATCCGGCCTTTTTTAACGCGGAAGATTACGCGGAGCGAATGCCTGTTGTAAAGCTGAAAGGTGTACAGGCTGACGGTTCATTCTTTAATATTGAATCGGACGTCAAGGGATTCGGCGTTTTGCAGGGTTCCTGTACGGACGGCGAGTACGCGTATCTGTTCCTGCATAACAAACGCGCGAAGCTGACTAATAAGGAATTTCCCGCGCTTGCCATGGATCTGATATATAAAGTGGATCTGTCTACATGGGAGATCGCTGCGGTCAGCGAACCGCTGGCCCTGGACCACGCGAACAGCGCCACTTTCAACAGCAAAACAGGTCAGTTGATTGTCTGCAACGGCGCGCCGGACGACACCATTCTTTCCATTGTCGATCCGGAGACGCTGACGATGATCGATCAGATTACTTTGCGGTGGCACGTCGACGGCATCTCCTACAACGAAAGCCGGGATCAGTATGCGCTGCGTCTTTCGGCGGGGCAGGATTTTTTCATAACCACGGATGCCGATTTTCAGGAAACCGGCTCCTGTGAAGGCGTCGATACGGCGCTGTCCATCCAGAATATCGACAGTGACGACGATTATATTTATATTCTGAATACGGGCGTTTCCAAGAATCCCGGCGTTGAAACCGTTACGGTTTATGACTGGGACGGGAATTACGTGAGCGCGTTTCGTCTGGACAGTAAGCTGGAAAGCGAAGGTCTGTTCCATGTGGGTGATACCCGTTATGCCGCGTTTTATAACGGAAGCCAGCGCGGCGGACGCATTTATGAAATGGAATTCGATCCTCAGTACCTGACATACACCGGGGACGCGAAGTGACCACACTGCGCTCTGCGGTTTCCTGTTTGTCCGCCGGTCCGGATGTGTGTTTCGCCGTGACCGGCGGTTTTTTATGGGTCGGACGGATCCGGCTGGGCGCGGGAGTTCCCCGGAAGGGGAGCGGAAACGCGCTCAGCGGTAAAGCATAAAATACCGCAGCGGTTTGACGCGATAACGCGAAAATCCGGTTGCAATGCCTGCGGAGTATAATATATAATGATGATGCCAGGGGCGAAAGTCGGAATCCGCGGCATGTTTACATGCCGGCGGATGAAGGACTTTAGGCCCCGCCCCGAGATGAGGAGACGGCTTATGTATCTGTTAAAAACATCCGCCGCGTTTGACAGCGCCCATTTTCTGGCGGGATATGAGGGAAAATGCGCGAATATCCACGGGCACCGGTGGATCGTGGAGGTGACGGTCCGCGGGGAGCGGCTGCGGCAGACGGGGCCGGAGCGGGGAATGGTCATGGATTTCGGCGATGTGAAGCGGGCGGTGCGTGCCCTGGCGGACCGCTTAGACCACGCGCTGCTGTTTGAAGCGGGAAGCCTGCGGGCGGCGACGGAAGCCGCCTTGCGGGAAGACGGTTTCCGTCTGATTGCGCTGGATTTTCGGCCAACGGCGGAGAATTTTGCCAAATATTTTTTTGACAGTCTGACGGAGGACGGATTGCCGGTAAAGAGCGTGGCCGTCTATGAGACGCCGGAGAACTGCGCGGTGTATGAGGCGGAGGAAAGCGGCGCGGT
>CAZPGD010000097.1:0-580 GCA_964585865.1 uncultured Hungatella sp.
GAAGATTAAGAATCAGGATATGAGTCTGGTGCACGAGAGTGTGACCGAGGACGAAATCGCCAGAATCATTTCCCGCTGGACGGGCATCCCGGTGGCGAAACTGACGGAGAGCGAGCGCAGCAAGACGCTGCACCTGGATGAGGAACTGCACAAACGGGTAATCGGCCAGGACGAGGGCGTGGAGAAGGTGACGGAGGCGATTATCCGTTCCAAGGCCGGCATCAAGGACCCGTCCAAGCCGATCGGGTCGTTCCTGTTTTTGGGGCCGACCGGCGTGGGCAAAACGGAGCTGGCGAAGGCGCTGGCGGCCAGCCTGTTCGATGATGAGTCCAATATGGTGCGGATCGACATGAGCGAGTACATGGAGAAACATTCGGTGGCCCGTCTGATCGGAGCGCCGCCCGGATACGTGGGCTACGATGAGGGCGGCCAGCTGACGGAAGCGGTTCGCCGCAAGCCGTACAGCGTGGTGCTGTTTGACGAGGTGGAAAAAGCCCATCCCGATGTGTTTAACGTACTTCTGCAGGTACTCGACGACGGGAGGATCACGGATTCGACCGGCAAGACGGTGGATTTTAAG
>CAZPGD010000097.1:590-2386 GCA_964585865.1 uncultured Hungatella sp.
ATCATTATTATGACGTCCAATATCGGCTCGCAGTACCTTCTGGAAGGCATCGGAGAGGACGGTTCGATCCGCCCGGAGGCGGAGGAAATGGCGATGGCCGATCTGCGGGCGCATTTCCGCCCGGAGTTTCTGAACCGGCTGGACGAGATCATTCTCTTTAAGCCGCTGACGAAGGACAATATTTCCGATATTATTACGCTGCTGATGGCGGACACCAACCGCCGGCTCGCGGACCGCGAGGTGCGGGTGGAACTGACCGACGACGCGAAGGCTTTTGTGACGGAACACGGCTATGATCCGGTTTACGGCGCGCGGCCGCTGAAGCGTTTCCTTCAGAAGCATGTGGAGACGCTGGCCGCGAAGATCATTCTGCAGGACGAGGTGCGGGCCGGGAATACCATTGTCATTGATACGGCGCCGGGAGAGGGAAAGCTGATCGCGTATGTGGAATGACGGGACGGCTGAACCGCTGCGCCGCCGCCCGTTCGTCTCTGCGGACGGGTTCACGGGCGGCGCGGCCCGTTGACGGAGAAAAGTGCGGATTATGTCGAAAAACCGGTAGACATGGCGGGAAAGATATGCTATACTCGGTTCAACTGAAAGGGAGTAGTTAGCATCGCCCCGCCGGATGGACCGATGGCCGGGCGGCGCGGTATGGTCCGTCATCCCGTAGCAATACCGGGCCATACCCGGAACGGATGTTTTGAAGCGAGACTTTCGGCGCGGAACAGGCGCCGGGAGTCTCTGTTTTTTATGGCAATCGGAAACGGTTCCTGTTTTCCCTTTGCGAGAGGCGTTCCGCGGCTGCTCAGACACAATGAAAAATTACGGTAGGAGGAAACGGGTATGTTGATGACGGTATTGCTTTTTGCGGTGGGACTGGTTCTGATCTGTCTGGGCGGGGACCGGCTGGTGGACGCGGCGGTGGCGATCGCGAGAAAGATCGGGATCCCGGAGATCGTGGTGGGCGCGACAATCGTGAGTCTGGGGACGACGCTGCCGGAGATTCTGGTCTCTACGACGGCGACGATTGACGGTTCGTCCGCGATTGCCGCGGGCAACGCGTTCGGCTCGATTATCTGCAACACGGCGCTGATCGCGGGATTGTCCCAGACGATCCGGCCCACAAAGAAGGTGGAGACGGGTTCTCTGATCTGGCGGGCCGGGATCTTTTTCGCCGTGCTTATCGTGCTGGAAGTGATCGGCGTCACGCGGGGCGCTTTCGAGCGGCCGGTGGGCGTTTTCCTTTTGCTGACTCTTGTTGCTTACGCGGTTCTGAATGTTGTCCGCGCCAAGGCGGAAGGCGGCGGGGAAGAGGAAAGCGAAAAGAAGAATGAGGACGTGTCTCTGGTGAAGCAGTTCGTGATTCTGGTGGTCTGCGCGGCGTTCCTGTATGTGGGCGCCAATCTGCTGGTCGATAACGGCATCCTGATCGCGGAGGCTATCGGCGTGCCGGAGCGCGTGATCGCGGTGACCTTTATCGCGCTGGGCACTTCCCTGCCGGAACTTGTTACTTCGATGATGTCGCTGGCGAAAGGGTACGGCAACGTAGGTTTCGGCAATATTCTGGGCGCCAATATTTTAAATGAACTGGCGGTTATCGGCATCCCGGCGGCGGCGCTGGGCATCCCGCTGGAAGCCTCGACGTACATGGTGGATATTCCGCTGGCGGCGATCGTCATGGCGATTCTGATCCTGCCGATTCTGGTCCGGAAGAAAGCGTCGAGGGTGCAGGGGATTCTGCTTTTGGGAATTTACGCGGCATATTGCATTGTGTCGTTTGTATGACGGCAGCG
>CAZPGD010000097.1:2486-6184 GCA_964585865.1 uncultured Hungatella sp.
TGCTTTTGGGAATTTACGCGGCATATTGCATTGTGTCGTTTGTATGACGGCAGCGCGCAGCACGGAGCAATCCGAGTGGCATCAGACAACTGGCCAAAGGGGGATATGGCAATGGATCAGCTGCCAAAGGATCCGGTGATCCTGCTCAGCTATGTGAATACCCGGCTGAGAGATTTCTATCCGTCTCTCGACGCGTTTTGCCGCGACTTGGATGTGGAGCGGGATGATGTGGAGACCGCGCTGCGGGCGATCGGGTACGAATACGACAGCGGGGAAAACCGGTTCCGGTGAGAGGCCGGCGGCCGTGGCGGCACGAATACGGTGGCTGGAGCAGCCGGTTTCGCTGAAAGGCGCCGGCCGTGGCGGTGCGAATACGGCGGCGCGGGAGCCGGTTCCGCTGATAGGTATATGTGGTGCCGCCGCGCAATCTCAGGCATGGGCAAAAGCATAACCGCGGAAGGGAAGCCGGCCGCGAATGGGGGATTTCTGTGATGGCAGCAGCAATAGGAGAGGTATTTCATTTCATCGCCGCCGCGTGGGGCTGGCTGATAGATAATATTCTGTACATCAATCTGGTTCTGTCGGTTGTAATCATATTTTTTCAGCGCAAGGATCCGAAATCCGTGTGGTTATGGCTCCTCGCGCTTAATTTTATTCCGGTTTTCGGCTTCTTTTTGTATCTGGTGCTGGGCCAGGATTACCATAAGAGCAAAATGTTCCGCGTGAAAGAGGTTGAGGACCGCCTGTGGTCCTCGGCAAAGACTCAGGAGAAAGCGCTGCAAAAGGAGATCGGCCGCCTGCAGGATTCGCCGTGGCGCGATTACGTGCCGCTGATGATGTACAATCTGGAAACGTCCGGCGCGGTGCTTACCAGGGATAATTCCGTGAAAATTTTTACCGACGGGGAGGAAAAATTCGCCGATTTGCGGGAAGAATTGAAACGGGCGGAACACTATATTCATATCCAGTATTATATTATCAAAAATGATGAAGTGTTTGAGTCAATCCGGCCGATTCTGGAAATGAAGGCCAGGGAAGGCGTGGAAGTCCGGGTGCTCTACGACGGTATGGGCGGCCGGTTCATGCCGAAGCGCGTCTGGAAGGAAATGCGCGGGATCGGGATCAAGGTCGGCGTATTTTTCCCCGCGGTTCTGGGCTGGCTGCAGCTGCGCGCCAATTACCGGAACCACCGTAAAATTGTGGTCATTGACGGGAAAATCGGATATGTGGGCGGATTCAATATCGGAAAGGAATACATTTCGCACAGCCCAAGATTCGGCTACTGGCGGGACACGCATTTAAAGATCACGGGGAGCGCCGTTTACAGTCTGCAGATCCGTTTCGCGCTTGACTGGAACTACGCGACAAAGGAGAATTTGTTTAAAAACGGCGCTTATTTCGGCATGGAGCAGGAAGACGCCGCCGGCGCGGAGCAGGAAGAAGCTGTCGTCGGCGGGAAGGAGCAGGACACCGCCGTTGGAGGAAAAGAGCGGAACGGCGCTGACACCGGCGCGGAGCAGGAAAATGCCGCCGACGGAAAGGAACGGAACGGCGCCGGCACCGGTGTGGAGCAGGAAAATGCCGCCGACGGAAAAGAGCGGAAGGACGCTGCCGCCGGCGCGAAGCGGGAGGCTGCCGTCGGAGGAAAAGAGCGGAATGGCACCGGCGCGGAACGGGAAGGTGCTGCCGGCCGTGCGGAGCAGAGACCGGCGGATCCGGCGTCCTCTGACGTAATGATTCAGCTGGTTGCCAGCGGGCCGGATGCCAGCGATCTGCAGATCCGCAACAATTATCTGCAGCTCTTTAATCAGGCCCGCGACCATATTTATATCCAGACGCCGTATTTCATTCCGGACGACGCGGTTCTTTCCGCGCTGAAATTTGCCGCCCGTTCCGGCGTGGACGTGCGTCTGATGATTCCCTGCAAGCCGGACCATCCGTTCGTTTACTGGGCGTCGTATTCCTATCTGGGGGATCTGCTGGCGGCGGGCGCCCGCTGCTATACCTATGAAAACGGGTTCCTTCACGCGAAAGCGGTTATGACGGACAGTCTGGCCTGCTGCTGCGGTACCGCCAATATGGATATCCGCAGTTTTGAACTGAATTTCGAGGTGAACGCGACGATCTATGACCGCCAGGTGACGGAGGAGATGGAGAAGCGTTTCCGCGACGATTTGAAGCACAGCCGGGAAGTGACGCCGGAAGACTACAGGCACAGGAGTCTGTGGACATGGTTCCGTGAGCAGTGCTGCAGGCTGCTTTCGCCGCTTCTGTGAGCGGAGCCGTCCGTGCCGAAGCATGGTGTGGCAGCGGGCGGGACGTACGGGTCTCCGCCGGCGGCAGGGAAAAGCCGGGATTGCGCAAATAGTGCTTGTATTTTGCGGCGGCTGTCGTTATAATCTTCGTAAAGATATGGCATTTCAGACAACACATCTGCTACAGAAAGTTGAACAGGCCGCCGCCCGGCTGCGCGCATTTCCGGACGGAGACCCGCGGGAGGAGGCGGATACCGCGCGGAGAGACCCGCAGAGGGGAGGCCGGACGCTGCGCAGTTTCGGTTAAGAGAAGGACAAAAAGCATGATCAGACTCATTATCCTCTTACTCATCGTTATTCTGTTTTTAATTTTCAGTATCCCTGTTCTTATTGCCGAACATTTTATCGGGAAAACCAATCCGCTCAAACGGGACGAGCAGAGCCTGGCTATTATCAAGTATATGTTCCGCCTTCTTCTGCGTTTGTGCGGCGTACGGGTAACGGTTCGGGGACTTGCCAATATCCCGGAGGACCGTGCCGTTCTTTATGTGGGAAATCACCGCAGCTATTTTGATATTCTCATCGGCTACGTGACGGTGCCCACGAGGATGGGTTTCGTGGCGAAGAAAGAAATGCAGCGCTACCCGCTGCTGCGCGACTGGATGAGGAATGTTCACTGCCTGTTTCTGGACCGCCAGAACATGAAAGAGGGCTTAAAGACGATCCTTCAGGCCATCGAGCAGGTGAAGAGCGGTATTTCCGTCTGGATTTTCCCGGAAGGTACGCGCGGGGGCAGAGAGGATCCCCTGCAGATGCATCCTTTTAAAGAGGGGAGTATGAAGATTGCGGAGAAATCCGGCTGTCCGGTCGTCCCGGTGGCGATATCCGGTTCGGCGGAACTTTTCGAAAGGCACATGCCGTTCATCCGCCCCGGGCATGTGACCATCGAATTTGACGAACCGTTCTTTATTAAGGATCTGCCGAAAGAGGAACGGAAATTCGCGGGTTCCTATACGCGGAACCGGATTTTGGAAATGCTGAAGAAGGAACAGGAAATAAGGAAGGGAAATTAAGTGGATCTGCAGGAGATAAGAGAGAAGCTGGACGGAATCGACGGACAGCTGGTGCGCCTGATGGAGGAGCGGCTGGATCTGTGCGCCGAGGTAGCCAGATATAAAATCGAGACGGGAAAACCGGTATTTGACAGGGACAGGGAAGAACAGAAGCTGGCGGCTGCCCGCGGCATGGCGCGCGACGCGTTCCGGAAAAAGGCCGCCGAGGAACTTCTTACCCAGCTGATCACGGTCAGCCGGCGCCTGCAGTACGGGATCCTGCAGGAATACGGCCGCCGGGAAGATCTGGGATTTTCCATGGTGGAGCGGCTGGAAACAGATCACGCGCGGGTGGTCTCTCAGGGAGGGGCGGGCGCTTGCTGCCATGGCG
>CAZPGD010000098.1:0-6170 GCA_964585865.1 uncultured Hungatella sp.
CGTTCCCCGCGCTTCCGACGCGCCCGCCGCAGGCTGCATGTCCGCTCCTTCCGTGCCCGCGGCACGGCCGGTCATTCCTCTTCCCTGACGGGAATACGTTCCCGCCGCTTCCGACGCGCCCGCCGCAGGCTGCATGTCCGCTCCTTCCGCGGCCGCGGCACGGCCGGTCATTCCTCTTCCCTGACGGGAATACGTTCCCCGCGTTTCCGACACACCGGCCGCAGGCTGCATTTCCGCTCCTTCCGCGGCCGCGGCACGGCCGGCCGGCCCTCTCCCCGGACGGGAATACGTTCCTCCCGCTTCCGCCTGCGCGGCGGACTGTCCCTGGACTGACGCGGCCTTTGCTGCTTCCAGTTCCTCGGCCTTTGCGCAAAGCAACTCAATCAGTTCATTCTTTCTCATGGTGCTGACGCCTTTCATTCCTTGGGACTTGGCTATCGCTTTCAGTTCCGTTAAAGGCAGCGTCTTCAGTTTTTCACGCATACACAATTCTCCTTCTTGTCAGTTCTGTAATCATCCAGGGATTCTACTGCGAATGACGAAATCAACGAGATTCTTGAATTGAAGATATTATAACGCATTATTTCGCAAAATGGAAGATATATTTTAAAAACTTTTCGCCTCGCCCAAACTCCGGCCGGCCATTCAAACGGCGGGAAAACCAGCGGGCAGGCAGACGTTCCGCCTGCCTGCGGACATATTTTGCCGCCTGTCCCCTCATCGGATAAACATCCTGTACTTCCTTCCCGCGCGCCCGGCGGCCGTGCGAGGAGATGCGCCGTCTGAACGCTTATTCCGTTCCCGCGCCGGCCATCGTCCCCCCGCCGCCAAAGCAGCTGTCGGGAAATACCCCCGCCGTCACCGCCGTCAAACCGCAAGCCGGTTACGCCAGCACCGCGTCATAGGCCGCCGCCATACCCCGCGTTTCGATCACATTGTACCATTTTTCCACCACGGGGAGCATATCGCTCAGATCCTGGCCCCAGTATTCCTCTTTTTTCAGAATATCCGCCACGGAAGCGTCCTTCATAAACGCCATGATCTCCTCGCCGTCGTTCGCCGCGTCGGTGCGGTAGAAAGCAATCAGAGCCGCCAGGGAGAACGTAAGCCCGACAGGATAGGCGCCGAACTGTTCCCTGTATTCCAGAATCGTGGGAAGCACCCTGGCCTTAAACTTGGAAACCGAATTCAGAGCGATGGACAGCAGCAGATGTTTGATAAACGGGTTCGAAAAGCGTTCCAGCACCGCCGCGCCGAACTGCCGGTTGTCCTCGGTATCGCCGATTGTGGGAATAATTTCCTCAAAAATACATTTTTTCAGCAGCGCCGACACCCTCTCGTCCTTTAAGCACTCGCCCACCGTTTCCAGCCCGTAGAGATGGGCCCCCAGCACCATCGACGTGTGGGCGCCGTTCAGAATGCGGACTTTCCTCTTCTTGTAGGGATCCACATTGTCCGTCCAGATCACGTTAAATCCGGCTTTTTGCAGGGGCAGTTCGTCCTCATGGTGCCCCTGGATAACCCACAGATGAAAAATCTCCGCCGTATCCATCATGTTATCCTGCTCGCCGATCCGCTCGCAGAGCGCCTGGTGCTCATCTTTCGGGAACCCGGTCACGATCCGGTCCACCAGCGTGGAGCAGAAATCGTTCGCTTCTTTCAGCCAGGACTTGAAATCCTCTCCCAGCCCCCAAAGGTCCGCGTACTGAAGGCAGCATTTCTCCAGTTCCTCGCCGTTATGATCGATCAGTTCGCAGGACAGAATGATAAATCCGGGAAGTCCCAGCCGATATCTCCTGTACAAAAGCTGCGTCAGTTTTCCGGGGAAACTTTTGGCCGGACTGTCGTCAAAACGGTTATCCGGCACGAACTCGATGCCGGCCTCGGTCGTATTGGACACAATAAAACGGAAATCCGGGTTTTCCGCCAGCGCCATGTAGGCGCCGTAATCTTTGTACGGGTTCACGCAGCGGCTGATCACGTCGATATGCGTGTGCTCGTCCACGACTTTCCCGTTATCGATGCCGCGCAGGAACAGGTTATACTCGCAATTCTGCTTTTCCAGCATCTCGCACATGCCTCTCTCAATCGGCTGCACAATCACCACGGAGCCGTCAAACAGGCCCTGCTCCTTCAGCTTCTGGAAAAAATAATCGACGAACCCTCTCAAAAACCCGCCTTCCCCAAACTGAATGACCCTCTCTTTTACGCTGCCCATTTCAATCCCCTCCATGAAAAAATGTAATTGTAAGCGCTTTCAATTCCATTAAGCCTACTATACAACATTTGCAAAAACATTGCAAGCCTTTTGCCCGCAAACGAAAAGACCAATCCCGCCATATTCCGCGAAAATTGGTCTTTCCATCGTCTCAGGTTCCACCGGATCAGATTGCCTTCACATTCACGGCCTGCATCCCGCGGCTGCCTTCGGCCATGTCAAAGGTTACTTTCTGGCCGTCTTCCAGCGTCTTGTAGCCATCGGCCACAATTCCGGAAAAATGCACGAAAACTTCTTCACCCGTCTCGTCGTTGGTAATGAAGCCGTAGCCTTTCGTCGCGTTGAACCATTTCACCGTTCCCTTGTTCATACCGGTACACCTCCTATAAAGATTTCGCATTTCTCCTGAAAAAAATTCACATATTTTTGTAAATCATCTGGATCCAAATGACTAACAAAAATATGTGAATCAGTAGATCATTCAAAATACAAGCTGAAAGTACCACATTTTCCGCGCGCTGTCAAGTATGTACCCCGTAAAATACAAAAAATCCGGCCAGCCGCTTCAAACATCCGCCCCGTTACCGGCCGCCGTTTCAAACAAACGATCCGTTATACCTGCCTGTCGGCTGTCATAAACATTCTCCCCGCTGCCCGTCTCCGTTTCAAACACCAGCATCAGCATAACCGGCAGGCAGAGCATCATCGGATAGCCGTAGCGGACCAGCGCGGCGGGACTGAGAAGCTGAATAATCCATTGCCCTCCTAAAAGGGAAACGGCCCCGACAAGCGGCCGCCGGCGGCGGGCGATTCCAAAAGACAGGCACGCGAACAGAAGCCATACGGGAAGCGTCGGTCCCAGCAGCCCAAGCAGGGCGGGGGATTCCCCGATACGATCCGCCTGCCGACTGAGAAACCGCAGATAGGACGGCAAAAAATTCTTCCTGTACGTAAAACAAATATCCCTCAGAAGTTCCGGCCAGGAATCCGTATATAGCAGGTAAAGGAAATGGCCGCCTTCCCCCATGATCCAATAGCCGGAAAGCATGTCTCTGGCGGCGGAAAAATAAACCCGCGGGAAACGGGCGCCCAGGCGCAGATACAGACGGAGATACACGCCAGGATCGGATGTCAGCACATCCGTCCGGAAACCTCTCTTAACCGGATCCGAGATCCATGGATTATAAGAGGAAAGTTCCGGCTCGGAAATCAACTCGCGAATGGCCTCCGCGTCCTCCTCCGGCAGCGGAATTTCCCCGCGGGAATAACGGATCCATACGGCGGCCGTCTGCTGCATGGGAAGACTGAGCATTTCTCTGGGATCTCCCGGGGATATGCCCAAAATGGCCGGAAGCGGTTCCATAAGGAACCAGCTGATCAGAACGGCGGCTCCGAGCGTGCGGACAACAATCCTGCGGATGCGGGGAAAAAGAAGCAGGTACGCGAGGCAGGAAAATGCCAGGATGTAATACCCCGGTTTCCGAAAAGCACACATTCCGACCGCTCCCGTCATGAGCAAAATGGTTTCCCATGGGTGCTTCTTAAAGTCGGTAAACAGATCGTGGCGTTCCGCCAGATCGATCAGTTTTAGGAACAGCAAAAGGAAAAAAGCGGCGGACAGAGTATCTTTCGTAGTGGAAAAAAGCAAAAAATGCACGAAAGGATTCAGCACGAGGTACAGAAAGGCACTGATTCGGATCCAGAAAGGCGTCCTCCGCCGTTCCATCCAGATGAGCATATAGGAGAATACGGCGGCCGAAAACGCGCACTGCAGAACACTGTAAAGCATCAGACCCTTATTGTAACTTCCGGTCAGCAGATACCCGGCCCGCAGACAGCCCGTCAAAAACAGCGAATGGGCCAGCGGGTGGTGCGTACTGACTGTGCCGTCCGGCGAGAGGAACTGATAGACCTCGGCCGGGCCGTCATAATTGAACACTCCGGGACATACAGCCAGAAATGTAGGGAGGTACAGAAGCATAAAAACCGCAAATATCAGGATATACCTGCGGCGAAAATTTTCCGGCCGGCAGAGAAAAGGAACGGGGGCGCGGCCGGCGCGGGCCGAAAGGAACTTCCCGATACAGACGACTCCGCATATCAGAGCGGTAAAAAGAACAAAACAGCCCAGAAACGGCGGCAAAAGCCGGAATAAGGACTGCTTGCTGTTCGGATCGCCATCAATCAGGGCACTGACGGTGAACAGGGAATAAACAGCGCCGGTTATAGCAAACGGCAGAATGGAACGGAACAGGTTCCGTTTTGATTTCATGACCGAGACCTCCATCTGTGCGGCGCCGATTCCGGATCCGGAAGGATCCGGTCAAAAACGCGATTCGCGAAAGAAGCGGACTTTCGCGGGCGGGATTCCCCGGAGCGTTCCGGTTCCGGGAAATCTCCGCCTCTCCGTGAAATTTCGATTCCCGAAATGTCCGATTCCTCGGGAATTCCCAGTCCCCGGAATTTCCGGCTCTCCGAAGCGTTCCGCTTCCGGGGAATCTCGGTTCCCGGACTTTCCGGCTCTCCGAAGAGTTACGATTCCGGAGGATCTCCGCCTCTCCGGGAAATTTCGGTTCCGGGAATCCCGCCCGCCAGCCCGTCTCACCGCGAATCGCCGGGATTACTTCAATGTTACCTTCGCGCCTTCCGCTTCCAGTTTGGTCTTCAGTTCCTCGGCCTCTTCCTTGGAAACGCCGGTCTTCACCGCCTTCGGAGCGCTGTCGACTACTTCCTTCGCTTCCTTTAAGCCCAGGCCGGTCGCCTCACGGACGACCTTGATGACTTTGACCTTGTTCGGGCCGATCTCGGTCAGTTCAACGTCAAATTCGGTCTTCTCTTCCACTTCCTCAGCCGCGGGACCAGCCGCCGCTACGACTACGCCCGCCGACGCGGATACGCCGAATTCTTCCTCACACGCCTTTACCAACTCATTCAGTTCCAGAACCGATAATTCCTTGATTGCCGCAATAAATTCAGCAGTGGTCAGCTTTGCCATGATAAATACCTCCGTAATAATTTTTCTGAATTTTTAATGTTTCGGTTTATACGTTCACTGAGAAAATTATGCCTCCGCCTCCGCGATCTGCTTCAGCACGCGCGCCAGATTCGCGACGGGAGACTTCATACTGCCGAAGAGACGGCCCAGCAGAACTTCCCTGGACGGAATCGTGGCAATCGTCTCCATGCCCTGCGCGTCATAATAAGTTCCTTCCACGACGCCGCCCTTGATCTCCAACTCCTGGTTCTTCTTGCCGAACTCCGCAAGGATCCTGGCAGGAGCCGTCGCGTCGGTCTTGGAAACCGCCATTGCGGTAGGCCCTTCAAGAATGGGGCTGAGAACTTCAAACGGAGTTCCCTTCGCCGCGAAGCGGATCATGGTGTTCTTGTAGACCTTATAGGTGACGCCGGCTTCCCGGAGCTGTCTGCGCAGCTGCGTGTCCTGCTCCACGGTCAGGCCCCGGTAGTCTACCAGAACCGCTGTCTGAGCGCCGTCCAAAAGTCCGGCGATCTCATCCACGATCGGCTGTTTTAACGCTACTTTTGCCATGTGTGGTTTACCTCCTTCTATGATTTGGAACGTATTGAAGCGAAGGTTCCCGTACGATACAGAACCGTAAAATAAAAATGTCTCCCTGCCGCAAGACAGAGAGACATACTCTACTTTCGTGAAGTACCTGTCCTCGGCAGGCGGATTCCCCTTATGCCTTGCGGCGCCTGCTGTCTTCGGCTCTCAATACGCTGCGTATTGTACCACATCGATCCCGGGACTGTCAACCCCGTTTCTTATGGACTCCCGGACAATCCGCCCGTCCGTCGGTTCGCTTCGGCCTCCCAGGCAGTCCGTCCCGTCTGTTCAGACCGTTTGTTTCATCCCGGACCCCCGGACAGTCCACTCCGGTTCGTTCAGTCCGTTCCGTCTGTTCAGACC
Source organism: uncultured Hungatella sp. (assembly GCA_964585865.1). GTDB lineage: Bacteria > Bacillota > Clostridia > Lachnospirales > Lachnospiraceae > UBA3402. The sequence continues at coordinate 6,147 of CAZPGD010000098.1, forward strand.
GTTTGTTTCATTACGGATTCACGG
>CAZPGD010000099.1:0-6144 GCA_964585865.1 uncultured Hungatella sp.
GGAATTAAATCTGCCGGGACTTTCATTTTCGGACCGGAACTTTCCGAAGCGTATTTTCCCGCGCCCTGCTCATCCGAAGCGGATTTCCCCGCGCCCTGTTCATCCGCGGCGTATTTTCCCGCGCTCTGCTCATCCGCGGCGGATTTCCCCACATCCTGCTCATCCGCGGCGACATTCTCCGTCGTCTGTCCGCCCGGCGGGAGCAGCGTTCCGTCCGCGCCGATCGTATACCCCTGCGATTCCGTCATTTTACGGATGATTTCCTCATTGTCATACGTGGCATTGTGGCACGGCCGGCCGCACTGGAACAATCCGTAGTCGCCCTGGGTATAGAACAGCCGTTGTTTGTCAAATCCGGCTTTCTGGAAACAATGGTCCACATTCGTCGTAATCACGAAATAGTCTTTCTCCCTGACCAGCGCGAGCAGATCCGCGTAAACCGGCTTCGGCGCGTCCATATAGCGGTTAATGAAGACGTAGCGGCTCCAGTACGCCCAGAACTCTTGTGGCGACGGAAACGGCCAGAAGCCGCCGGAATACATGTCCCGAAAGCCGTATTTTGCCGCGAAATCGGAAAAATATGTTTCGAACCGCTCCCCGGTATAGGCAAATCCCGCGGAAGCGGAAAGTCCCGCGCCCGCGCCGATCACTACGGCATCCGCCGCATCAAGCGCGTCCCTAAGGCGCCGCACGTTATCCGAGTAAGTTCCGGTAGATCGAATAATCGGTATCCTTGAAGACATTGAAAATCACCTCCGTATTGCCTCTGTACCGCAGGACGGACCGCACGGCGATTTCCGCCGCCAAATCGTTTGGGAAATGGAACTCTCCCGTGGAAATACAGCAGAACGCCACGCTTTCGATTCCGTTTTCCCGCGCCAGCGTTAGGCAGGAACGGTAGCAGGAGGCCAGCAGTTCCCGGTCCCGCCCGGTGACGGAGCCGAAAACGACCGGCCCCACCGTGTGCAGGACATACCGGCAGGGAAGGTTATAGGCGGGCGTGATCTTCGCCTGTCCGGCCGGTTCCTCGTGCCCCTGCCGGTTCATCAGTTCTGCGCAGGCCAGCCGGAGCTGTACGCCGGCGTACGTATGGATCGCGTTGTCAATGCAGCCGTGGCAGGGAACATAGCAGCCGGTCAGGCCGCTGTTGGCGGCGTTGACGATTGCCCCGCACCGCAGCGTCGTGATATCGCCCTGCCAGAGATAGAGTCCCTCCCGGACGGGCGTCAGCGAGCGGATGTCCGTGACGCCTTTGACGGCGGTCTCCTCCCGCAGATAGTCGTCCTGCGCCGCCAGAAAATCGTCCCCGGCGGGACGGGGCGGGCGCACGTTTAACAGGGATCGGAGCAGCGTTTTCTGCCCCGCCGCGTCATCCGGAACCTGCAGACCGCGGTACCGCGGTTCCTCGCGAATCAATTCCCGGATAAGAAACAGCCTGCGTTCCTGCTGGGTCATGGCGGGGGCCTCCTTTCGTACGTTTAAAAGCCGGGCCGCAGGATCTCGACCGCGCAGCCGTGCTTTTTGGAAATACGGTCATAGGCTATGCCCACAGCCAGGATCCGTCCGGTATAGTACGGCCTTTCGCCAAGTTTGGGAAGAAAACGCAGGGCGTATTGTCTTTCTTTAATCTGCCGGACGGCTGCCTCCGGCGACTGGTCTATTTTCAGTTCCAGAATGATGCAGTCATCTTCCGGACGGCGCAGCGGATAAAAAATGAAATCCACGTAACCGATCCCCGCCTTATCCTCGCGTTCGATGCGATAGGAATCTCTGGCCGCGAGGTAGACCAGATTGACAATAGCCGCCAGTTCCGTTTCATTGTTGTAATTCAGCAGAGGGGTTTCCGTATTATGGACCAGCGCCAATATGGAAGCCATCATTTCGGTATCGCCCCGCAAGGTGGCGGCAAGCATCCGCTCGGATTCCCGCGCCAGGCGATGGATATACCCCAGAGACGGTTCCTTTAACAGCATATCCGCGAACCGGTTCATCAGTTCCCTGTTTGGAATCATCACGTTTCCGTTTTCATAGCTTAAAAATCCGTAAACGACCATGGCGGAGAAAATCTCGTCCCGGGTAGTCAGGTTCATGGAAGTGGCCGCATATTCCCGAATGCGGGCCGGTACGGCCGTTCCGGATACCATCAGAGCCAGATCGTCCCGTACGTCCGCCACATTTTGCTCGATATAGTAAAAGATTTCGTCATAAGGCCCCGAAGAAGTCCAGTAATTGCCGAGATTATTGTTTGTCAGGGCCAGGACGACCGAGCGCGGGTTGTAAACCCGTTCCCCGGAGCGGGTATGGTAGCCGTCGTACCAGTCCCGTAAACCTTCGCGGGTGATTTTGGGACCGGAATGGCTGGTCAGGTATTTTCCGTATAATTCGTCTACTTCCCGGTCGGTAAAACCGAAAAAGCCGCTGAACCGTTCTTCCGAGGCCATCGTATATTCGGCGAACATATTGAGTTCGGAACCGCTCGAGTATTTTGCGATCGGCAGGATGCCGGTCATATAGGCCAGCGAAACGTAGGCGCGCCCCTTCAGAAGGTTCTTAAGAAAGAGAAGGAAGCGTTTGCGGTCGCCGTCGCCGGTAAAGGACGCGTGAAAGACCGCGTCCCATTCATCCAGCACGAACAGGAACCGATCGCCGGTTTCTTCAAAGATCCGCGTAAGATCCTCGGATACGGAACTGTCCGGGGGCAGATTAAGTTCCTCGTATTCCGCCCGTAAATCGGCTTTCAGACGTTTTTTGATACGCGAAATATAATCGTCATAGCTTGCGCAGGCGTCGTCAATATCGCTGAAATCGATGGAAATCACGTTGTGGCGGTTCAGGTGCCGGCGATAGCGCGGAAGCCTCCCCGCCTGAAGCGTGTCAAAAATATCTCCGGAAGCGCACGCACGGGAAAAATAAGCCCCGATTAAATTGGCCATCACGGTTTTGCCGAAACGTCTGGGCCGGGTGATGCAGACGAAACTGCTGCCTTCCTCCGCCAATGGGATCAAATCGCCTAAAATCGCGGTCTTGTCTACAAAAAAAGGCTTGGCCGTTTCGTTTTTGTATAAGGTATAGGGAGTCTTGCTGTTCAGATAGATTCCCATGCGCTGCGCTCCTTTCCTCTTCCTGTCCGGCGCGTATGCCTGCCGGTTCCTCCGCTTATCCTAACACGGGCGGAACGGATTGACAAGGCCGGATCGTCTGACGCGCCTCGAATTCATGCAGGATCGCCAGGAATTCGGGGTTTAAGTATTGCTCCGCGGACCGCCGGATGCCGTCGGGTATGCCGTAATAAGCTTCCGCGATGCCGCCCGTGATCGCCGCCAGCGTGTCGCTGTCTCCCCCGATGGAAATGGCGTTCCGTATGGCGCCTTCAAAATCCGCGGACTCCAGAAACGCCTCGATTGCCTGCGGAACGGTTCCCTGGCAGGTTTCATCGAAACGGTAGGAGGCGCGGATGCCGTCGAGCGTGAAATCGAGAGGGTAGTAGGCCCGTTCGATTTCTTCCCGTATCTCCGACATGCCGCGGCCGGTCCCCGCCAGATAAATCGCGGTTGTTACCGCCTCCGCGCCTTTGATTCCTTCCGGATGGTTGTGCGTGACTTCGGTTACGGCCTTGGAAAGCGCCTTCGCCTCCTCTAAACTCCCCGCGATCAATCCGCAGGGGCTGACGCGCATCGCCGCGCCGTTTCCGTAGCTGCCGTACGGCCGGGGGTTGTCCGAATACATCCAGGAATAGAAACGGCCGCCGTATCCGCAGTCGGGGCAGGGCTGCCCGATTTTGCGCATCCAATATACCGCCCTTTCTCCGAGATCCGCGTAATTTCCTTCGCAGGAAAGCAGGGCCTTTGCGACGGCCAGCGTCATAATGGAATCATCCGTCGGTCTGCACTCCGCCGTGAACAACTCAAACGCCTTGCTCCTGTGGTTGTTCCATTCAAACCGGGAGCCGGCGATATCTCCCGCAATGGCGCCAAGCATGATTATTCCGCATCCTTTCTTTTCACTTTCTTATCCTTCTTTTTCGCTTCCGCATCCTTTCTTTCCAGAAAATCGGCATCGATCTTCTCTTTCCAACTTGAGTCGATAAAGCCTTCCATGCGGATCCCGCAGATCGCCTCGTTCAGAACTTCATAATTGAGCCGCGTTCCCTCGCGGTCGCTGTGGTAATTGACGGCGCGGTCCTCGGAAATGCCGAAGCCCTTTGCCGTTTCCACCGCGTCGATGTTCGCGCCGAGGAAAAGGAACTCCCATCCGTATCTTGTTTTCTGCCGTTCGATCATCTGCTTTACCATATCGGCAGAGTAGCGGCGGCTCGCGTTCTCCATCCCGTCCGTGGTAATGACGAACAGCGTATGTTCCGGCACATCCTCGCTCCGCGCGTATTTATGAATGTTGCCGATGTGGCGGACCGCCCCGCCGACGGCGTCCAAAAGAGCCGTGCAGCCGCGGACATAATAATCCTTTTCGGTGAGCGGGGCGATGTCCTTTACATTTACCCGGTCATGCAGCACCTCGCTGGAACTGTCAAAAAGGACCGTGGAGACCAGCGCCTCGCCTTCCGCCTGTTTCTGCTTCTCGATCATGGAATTGAATCCGCCGATGGTGTCCGCCTCAAGGCCGCTCATGGAACCGCTGCGGTCAAGGATAAACACGACTTCCGTTAAATTTTTTCTCATTGCCATTCCCTCCGTTTAAAATATGGTCGTTTCCGGTTACGGTAACAGTTTACCGCGGTTGCCTTTCCGTTTGGTCGCATACCGGGCGACAAATGAGAGAATGAACGGTTCATGAGAAACGGGAGCCGCTCGCGGGCGGGCCGCTTTCCGCATCAGCCGCCCAGAAGGTTCTGGTCGAACGCGAACAGCGCCTCGTTGATCTCAAAAATGTTATAGTTGCCGCGGCTGATGAAGAACTCAACGATAATATCAAACTTATTGCTGCGGGAGAGGGCGAAGCCCGCCTTCATCAGCATTTCCCGCGTTTCATCCAGCGAAAGTTCCAGAGCGACGGCGAAGGCCAGAACCGTCGGCTTGCTGGGCCGGTAATGCGGGTCGCTCCGTATCTTGGAGAACAGTTTGCGGTCGATGTTCGCTTTTTTGTAACACTGCGCGTCGGTGATGCCGCGCTCGTCGATTTTCCGCAGCAGCATTTCCGAAAAACTTTCGTCGATCATGCGGATGGCGGCATCCAGTGTGGGAGCGGAAAAAGCAGAACCGGCCCCGCTCCCGGGCTGCTTACGGCGACGCTTGTCCGCGGATTCATCCGGTGTGGTGGCAGGTAAGGCAAAGTCGGCCTTTATCGCGGGCGTTTCGTCCGCTTCTCGCGGCGCGTATCCTTCCCGCAGCGAAACCGGCGCCGGCGGCCCCTCCTCGGGAAGCAGGGCGCGCATCTGTTCCCCGCGCGCGTCCGTATGGGTATCGACGTAATGATCGTCAATGTACGCGGCAATATCTTTGAACAGTTTCTCGCTGATCCGGTACGCGGCCTTATCGTAGATCACGATATAGACCGTCATTTCGTTGTCAAAGAGGAACTCGCTGATCGTATCGATGGCCACCTGCAGGGCCCGGTCCTTCGGGTAGCCGTAGATGCCGGATGAGAGCAGCGGGAAGGCGACCGTCCCGCAGCCGTTTTCCTTTGCAAGCGCGAGGGAAGCGCGGTAGCAGGAGATCAGCTGCTCCCGCTCCCCATAGCCGCCTCCGCGCCAGCGCGGTCCCACGGTGTGAATGACGTATTTGCAGGGCAAACGGTATGCTTTCGTAATCTTCGCGCATCCCGTCTCGCAGCCGCCCAGCGTCCGGCACTCGGCAAGCAGTTCCGGCCCCGCGGCGCGATGAATGGCGCCGTCTACCCCGCCGCCTCCCAGAAGGCTTGGGTTGGCCGCGTTTACGATGGCGTCCACTTTCATTTTTGTAATATCGTTCCGCACAATTTCCAACGGCATAATGGGTTCCTCCCGGTTTCTGAACTGTTACGATTTGACGGCGTTTTCCGTCAGGCGCCGGCCGATAAGGGGTGCGTGGGCGCCGCTGTCTCTGTCCTTATTTTACCAGACTGTTTGCGCGATGACTAGTCCCGGTTATCGGAATTTTGGATTTTGCGCTTTAAACTTACTCTGAACCGTTGCTTTTCTTTAAACTTTGA
>CAZPGD010000100.1:0-5427 GCA_964585865.1 uncultured Hungatella sp.
CTACCGGCTGACGCAGTTTGAGAACTGGGTGAAATCCGAGAAGCTGGAACTGGCCGCCGGTTTTCCGAAAAAAAAGGTGGTTTCGCGCATTCTGAGAATGAGAAACGAGGATAAATCGGAACTGTTTCATCAAATCCTCCGCTATATCGTTGCGCAGAGAGAGACGGTGGGACCCTTAAGGGAAAACGACTTCGAGATTCTGGATCGTTTTACCCGCGCGGGGACCGGTGGGAAGAAAACCGTTTCGGCTTCCGGAAGGCTGGAAAAAGAGTTATATGGCATGGAAGACGTCAAACGGCGGGTCCGGGAGATTGTCGACGTGCTCCTGTATCAGAAGCGCAGGGAGGAGATGGGGCTCAAAGACGCCGGTTTTCACAATGTTCATCTGCTGATCGGGGCGCCCGGCACCGCGAAGACGACGGTTGCCCGCTATATGGGAGAAATGATGGCGGAGAGGCACCTCCTTCCCGGGGATCGTTTCGTATGCGTGAACGGCGTCGATCTGAAGGGAATGTACGTCGGGCATACCGCGCCCAAAATCCACCGCCTGTTTGAGGAAAACGACATTATCATGATCGATGAAGCCTATTCCCTGATCGCGCAGGATTCCGCCGACCGCGGCGACAGTTTCAGTCAGGAAGCGATCTCCACGCTGATAACCGAGATTGAGAAGTACGGAACGGAAAAACTGGTGCTGTTCGCCGGGTACGGAGGGATCGAGACGGATGAAAGGGATAATCTGATGAAACAGTTTATCGACGCGAACCCGGGTCTGAAAAGCAGGATCAACTCGACGATCTATTTTGAGTCCTATACGGCGCGGCAAATGGTCGAAATCGTGCACGTGCAGGCGAAAAATCAGGATCTCAGCCTCAGCAGGAAAGCGGACGGCGAGATGCGCGCCTATTTCGAGGAGCGAAGGAAGGACCGGAATTTCGGCAACGGGCGCGAGGCGAGAAGCCTGCTGGAAAACGCGATGATTTTTGCCGCCGAGCGGACCGGGAAGCTGAAAGGCCGGCAGATCACCAGAAGGGTAATGCGGGAAATCCGCGTGGCGGACGTCCGGAAGGCGATCGAACGGTCGAGGTTCGGGATTCGGATGCAGAACGGCAGGAATACGAAAAACACTGTCGGGTTTACCGTTTAAAAAACTCCTTTGCCGATGCGGGAGGAAGCGTTCAAAAAACTCCTTTGCCGATGCGGGAGGAATCGTTCAAAAAAAACTCTTTTACCGGCGCGGGAGGAAGCCTTCAAAAATTTCTTTGCCGGCGCGCGGGGAAGGCCGTTAAAAAACTCCTTTACCGCCGCGGGGAAACCGTTTATAATAAAAGCATATTCCTGTCACGGCCGCGTCCGGGAAGGGGCAGGAACGAGGTTTCACCCACACTATGACGAGAAGAGGAGGACTTTACTATGGCAGACAAGTACGTAATTACGATTAACCGGTTATACGGCAGCGGCGGGCGCGTCATGGGGCGTATGCTTTCGGAAGAACTGGGGATCCCTTTCTATGATGACGAGATTCTGAAGATGGCGTCCGAGGAAAGCGCCATCAACGAGGGGTTATTCTATCTGAACGATGAAAAGGCGGGCGGCAATCTGTTCTTCCGGGCGATGGGCGGCCTTCATTCCAGCCTGGACGAGCCGTCGGAGGACGATGATCTCACATCTCCCGAGAATTTGTTCCGTTTCCAGGCGCGGGTGATCCGCCGGGTGGCCTCCGAACATTCCTGTATCATCATGGGCCGCTGCTCCGATTTCGTGCTGGACGCGGCGGGAACGGAGAATCTGATCCGCCTGTTCGTCTACGCGGATATTTCGACCTGCATCCGCCAGACCATGGGCGTGGACTGCGTGGACAGGAAGGAGGCGCTTAACCGCGTCAACCGCATCAGCAAGCAGCGCCGCGATTATTACAAGTACTATACGGGCAGGGAATGGGAGGACATGTCGAACTATGATCTGCCGATCAATACCTCCCGGCTGGAACTGAAAACGGCGGTCGAACTGGTGAAGTACTATGTGAAGCTGCGCGGGATCAAGGTTTGATTCGCGGCGCGCGGCGGGAGAAGCGAAACGGTATGTCAGAAAAGAATGATTACGGGGCGCCCCGGGGCCGTGCCGGAAGGAGCCGCCGCGGCCGCGATCCGCGTATCCCGCTTCTGGTCTGGGCGGCCCTGCTCCTTGTCGCGGTGACGGTTCTGATCGCGGTGATCCGGCTGGCGGGAAAGGGGCCGGAGGAAGCGCGGCAGGAAGAGGCGGCCATTCCGGAAACGACGGCCGCGGGAGACGAGGAGGCGGTTCGCCGTTCGCGGGAAGCGGAGGAGGCGCGGCTTGCGGAAGAGGAGCGACGGAAACTGGAACGGGAAAAGCAGGCCGTAGTGGATTCATATGAGAACCTGGGTATCGTGCAGATCGACGGCGGGTACCTGAACGTGCGCAAAACGCCGGATCCAAAAGGGGACATTATCGGCAAGATGCAGCCAGACAGCGTCTGCGAGATCCTGGGGCAGGAAGGGGACTGGTACAGAATCCGTTCCGGCGGCGTGGAAGGCTACATTTCCGGAGAATACGTCCGCACCGGGGAAGAGGCGAGGAAGCTGGCGCTTGAACAGGTGCGGCTGCGCGCCGTTGTCACCGTCGCGGAGGACGAGAGTTTAAATATCCGCTCGACGCCTGTCATCGAGGATTCCAACGTGGTCGCCCAGGCGCTGGCCGACGAGCGCTATGTGGTCGAAGAGCAGCTGGACGGCTGGGTGAAGATTCCGAGCGGCTATATTTCCTCGGATTACGTGGATGTCCGGCTGGCGCTGAATGAGGCCAGTAAGATGGATCTGAAGGTCATGGCCATCAGCAAATATAACAATCTGCTGATTTCGAAGGTGAGCGGCTATTTAAACGTCCGCTCCTCGCCGGCGGACGAGGGCATGAACAATATTATCGGCACGCTGCCGGGTCGGGCCGCCGCGGATATTCTGGAAACGGACGGTGACTGGTACAAGATCCAGTCCGGTCCCGTTACCGGCTATGTGTCGAGGAACACGGAATACGTGGCCACCGGCGCCGAGGCCGTGGATCTGGCCATGCAGACGGCGAGCCTGACGGCCATCGTCAATACGGACAGGCTGAATGTCCGCAAGGAGCCCAGCACGGAATCCGGCGTGTGGACGCAGATTTCGAAGGAGGAGCGCTATCCGGTGGTCAGCCAGCTGGACGGCTGGGTGCAGATCGAACTGGATACCGGGGACGAGGGCGAAAATGACGCCGCCTATGTTTCCACACGGGACAATAACGTCGAGGTCCGCTACGCTCTGGAGGAGGCCATCAAATTTTCGCCGCTCCAGGAGATTGCCGACCGGCAGGCGGCCCGGCGCGCGAAGATTGTCAATTTCGCGCTCCAATATGTGGGGAACCCCTACGTCTGGGGCGGCGTCAGCCTGACGAGAGGCGCCGACTGTTCCGGTTTCGTCCAGTCCGTGATGAAGAATTTCGGCATTTCCCTGCCCAGGGTCTCGAGCAGCCAGGCCGCTTGCGGGAAAGCCGTGACGTCGGGCCAGATGCGGCCGGGCGATCTGATTTTCTATGCCAACAGCAGGGGAACGGTCAATCATGTGGCGATGTATATCGGGAACGGGCAGGTCGTTCACGCGGCCAACCGGAGAAGCGGCATCCGCATCTCCACCTGGAACTACCGGACGCCCTACCGGATCCGCAACGTGATCGACTGAGTGAGGGGCGGCGCGGCCGTGACTGCCTATACGTTCCGCTTCCCCGGCGGATTCAGAAAGTACTTCAGATAGGCGGCGAGTTTATCCGCGTCCCGAAACATTCCGGGAGTATAGGGAGCGAAGGTGAAGCGGTCCCTATACTCCCTTTTCAGCGCCGGCTCCCACAGAACCTCCGGCTGGGGGAGAAAAAGTCCCTTCATTTTGACGTAGCAGGTCTGCGGCGTCGCCTTTTTCCGCGCGGAACGCTCCACAAATTCCCCCACGCTTTTATGTACGGCCCGATCCTCACAGACCAGATAATAGTAATTCTGATAGTCCGGATAATAGTATTTCAGTTCCTGATCGCAGAGCGTCAGCCGGATTTCCAGCCTGTCGCCGGCCGCCCGGGCCTCGAAATCCTGTCCGCACAGCGTTCCGTTCCGGGAGACGGGAACCGGCAGCGAACAGGATCCCCGGAGGGAAAGCAGGAGTTGTTTGCCGGATCCCCCCGAGGCGCCGATTTGCGGTGCGTTTTCCGGTATGTTTTCCGATACATCAAGGATTCGCTCTTCCTCCAGCCGGAAACCGCCCTCCATAAAATCCGCGTAGCGGAGAATCGGCAGGATCCGTGGCATCCCTTCCAGATCCTCGAAATTGTGGAGCATCAGCGTGTCATAAAGGCGGCTGTCGCGGCTGAGCAGATATTCCCGGTAGATTTCGATCAGCTGGCCGCCGGTAAAGGGATCTTCCCGGCGGATGCCCAGGAAGCGCTCGATGGATTTCTGCCGCATGTTTTCCAAGGGGAGCAGGCCGCGGCAGGGCTTTATTTTTTTGTAAATATCGACGCCGGTCACGCCGGAAAAATCATACGGGAGACCGAGAACGCGGCAGCGTTTCAGCAAAAACGGGATATCGAAGGTATCGCCGTTAAAATGCACGAGAACCGAGAAGTCCCGCAGGAAGGCAAAAAAGGCGGAGAGAACCTCCTTTTCACTGTCCGTCCGGTCCGCGAACCATTGGATCAGCCGCCATTTCCCCTCTTTCGGATACGCGCAGCCGATCAGGTAGACCCGGCTGTGTTCCGCGGACAGTCCCGTGGTCTCGATATCAAAAAACAGCAGTTTGTCCGGGTCGCCCAGCCGGTTCAGCGGATAGGAGCCGGAAAGTTCGGCCTGTTTTTCCGTCACGATCATTTGGAGAATCCCCTCTTTCCCGTTTTCTTACCCCCATTATAGCGAAAACAGCGGCGGTTGCCAACGGAAAACCGAAATATGAGCCGGTTGAAATTTCTCACCTTATTGGAATGGAAACGGCGGTTGCCGACAACACAAACCGATTGAAATCGAATCGCGTTTTGCTTGCAATGCGGGCCGCCCTATGGTAAGATAAACGCAGATACGGAACGGAAAATCGCGGGCGCGGGCGGTTTTTGACCCATTGGCGAAGACGGAAGGACGGCGTATGATTTCTTATATCAGGGGACCGTTGGTGGAAGTGGATGAGGACGTGATGCGGGAGGCGATTGGAGTGGATATTGACCAGGCGACGATTGAGGCGACGGCGCAAGAATATATTGCGGCGGTGACTGATGATATTAACGCGGGGACGGGGCAGATGTCTACGGCGCGGGAGGCACTGACGGCGCGGTTTAAGGAGTTGGCGAATGGGGCGGCGGGGATTTTTGAGCAGAATTATGCGGGGAATATTGCTACGGAGCTGG
>CAZPGD010000100.1:5437-6121 GCA_964585865.1 uncultured Hungatella sp.
GGTCGAGGCAGGAAACGTGGGGTACAATATCCGCGTCCCCCTGTCTCTTTTAGAGTCGCTTCCTCCCCTGGGAAGCGAAGTGCGCATTTATACCTATCTGAAAGTGTCGGAGGACGCCATGACGCTGTACGGTTTCGGGAGCCGCCAGGATCTGAAGATATTCAAGCAGCTCCTTGGCGTCAATTCGGTGGGGCCGAAGGGCGGGCTGGCCATTCTGTCCACGTTAAGTACCGCAGATTTGCGTCTGGCCATTCTCTCCGGGGACGCCAGGGCGATTTCCCGGGCGCCCGGGATCGGTGTTAAGACGGCACAGAGGGTCATCCTGGATCTGAAGGAGAAAGTTTCGATGGACGAGACGCTACCGTCCTTCGCGGACGGCGCGGCAGCGGCCGGCCGGGCGGGGACGTCGCCCGGGATCGGGGAAGCGGCGCAGGAAGCGATCGACGCGCTGGTAGCGCTGGGGTATTCGCCCATGGAAGCGGCGAAGGCGGTGCGGCAGGCGGAGACGGAGGAAGGCATGTCGGCGGAGCGGCTTTTGAAGGCTTCGCTGAAATATATGGCGTTTTAAACGGCGGCCGGATGTGCTTTTCGAACGCGGAAACGCACGGCGCGGCCGCCGTACGGCAGTTCCTAGCGGGAACGGTATTTTAACAAACGTTCGTCCGTGCCCGCGGCATTGCGGAC
>CAZPGD010000101.1:0-6094 GCA_964585865.1 uncultured Hungatella sp.
CTTCGCTTTCGCCCGGGCCTTCCGCCTGTCTATGCGTATCCGTGCCGCCATTTGTTCCGGCTTCGTTCTCACCGGCGCCTGCCGCTTCCGCAGCGGCTTCCCCGGAAGAACCGGCTCCGTTTGCGCCTTCCCCGGTACGGTCATTCCCGTTCTCGGCCGCGTTCCCTCCGCTACCGTCGCCTGCGGAAGCGTTTTCCCCGGCGCTGTCCGTACCGTCCCGGTACCCGTCCGCGCCGCCCTGCGCCTCCGGGTCCGTCTCCGCGGAGAAATTCTCTCCGGCCGCGGCTTCGCCCCCTTCGCCGCGGGAATTATCTTCCGTCAGGCAGGATCCGTCGCAATAATACACATCGCTGACGGACAGCTTGTATGAATGCGAATTGCTCCACAGACGATCGGCATACCGGTAGCACTCTTCCGGAGATTTTTCACCGTTAAAATATAGGTACACGCTGGCCATCGAAAGGATCTCGCCGGCATTGGAATAACTGCTGATGGGATTCCCGTCCCCGTCAAAATAAAGTACGCTGATTTTCGACCAGTCCTTCACACGCGAATAGGCGTCCGCGTTCAGACCGAGACGGGCGGCCAGTACAGAGGGAGCCGTTTTCGTCTCCCGGTCAATCTGGCCGACCCAGTTTTCGTCCTTTTGGGTCAGGCTGGCGTACGCTTTTGCCGCGATGCTGTCGGAGGAACCACGCGAACTCCCTTCATAAAGGAAAGCCAGGTTCAGTCTGACCGGTGAGGGGGCCTGTTCCCCGCCTGACGCGTCCGACGGGCCGGTTCCGCCGGCAGTTGTGCCGCTTCCGGGCGCGGTGCTTTCGGCCGCTCCCCGCGGCTCGCCGACGTCTGCCGCTCCGTGTTGCTCCCGGACATTCGCATCTCCCGTCTTACCGGCCTGTTCCACGCCATCCGCGCCTTCCGCCGCACCGGCCTGCCCCGCTCCGCTTCTCTCCGCGCGTTTCCCGTTTCCTTCCTCTTCCGCCGTTTCCGGTTCCCCAGGCGCAGCGATCCGGCCGGCCTTATCGCCGGCAGGAACCGTTTCCTGCCGCAGAACCGCGGAAATACCGTTTAAACCGGAAGCGGGACCATCCGTCCCCGGCGTCCCGGTGCCGTAGAAAGCGGGATATTTTGTCCCGGCCGCGCATAACAGAAGACCCGCGGCCAGCATGACCGCGGACTCCTTTTTCCGTTTGAAACGCGGGGGCCTCTTTTTCCTGCTTCTGCCTTTTTGCTTAACGTTCTGACTCATGGTTCCTTTCATCGCGGTTTTGATCCGGTTCCGGTTTCTTCCGCTCCGCTTTCATCCGGGCAAATTCGCGGATCAGCTTCACCGCGCCGTCGATACCGACGGAACTGCTGTTTAAGCAGAGATCATATCCCTTGGCGTCGCCCCACTTCCGGCTGGAATAATAATTGTAATAGCTGGAGCGCCTTTTGTCCGTCCGGATCATGATTTCTCTGGCCTTCGCCTCATTGACCTGATGAAGTTCCATCAGGTGCCGGATCCGGTCCTCTTCGTCGCCGGTAATGAATATTGTCACCGTATTGGGGTAGCCGGCCAGCGCGTAGTCGGCGCAGCGTCCCACGATCACGCAGGACTCCTCTTCCGCCAGCTTCTTGATCGTATCGAACTGAGCCAGAAAAATCTTATGGTTGATGGGCATATCTACATACGACGACGTATTGTAGCCCATGGAATACGTATCCATCACCAGCGAATAGAGGAAACTGTTCGTCGGTTTTTCGTCGTGCGCTTGGAACAACTCTTCACACAGCCCGCTGTTTTTTGCCGCCTCCGTCAGAAGTTCCTTATCGTAGCATTTGATCCCCATGCTCTCCGCCAGCTTCATCCCGATGGTGCGGCCCCTGCTTCCGCATTGTCTTCCGATTGTAAAGACAAGATTCTCACTCATACCCCCTGCTCCTTTCCTGCTCCCGGCACCTGTTCTCGTGTTTTAAACGGGTGCCATTACTGCCATTATAAATGAAAAATATAGGAATGTATAGCAAAAATAAGAGCTTTTTCACAACAGGTGCCATTTCATGCGCTCGCTTTCCCCAGCCTGCCGGCCGCACAGGAAGCATCGGATGAACATCCGATGAGAGCACAGACGTCAAAACACGCTTGCAGGCAGGTTTTACGCCTGTTCTCCCGCCGTCCGGACAATTTGCGGGAATTGGACGGTTTGCGGGGATTGGACGGTTTGCAGGGATTGGTCGGATTGCGGAAATTTTCCCTCCCCGCCGCGCAGCGTTTCAAGCAGTTCGGCAAAATAGGCGGGCAGCGGAGCGTGAAACTCCATATACTCGCCCGTGCGCGGGTGCACGAAGCCCAGAACTCCCGCGTGGAGCGTCTGTCCCTGCAGGGGAAACGGGCATTTCGCCGGTCCGTACACCGTATCCCCCAGAAGCGGATGACGGATCGAACTCATGTGCACGCGGATCTGATGGGTACGTCCCGTTTCCAGTCGGCATTCAATATAGGTATAATCGGAAAACCGTTCCAGTACGCGGTAATGCGTAACCGCTTCCTTGCCGTTTTCCCGGTTGACGCACATCTTTTTGCGGTCGGCGGGATGGCGCCCGACGGGCGCGTCAATCGTTCCTTCCTCTTCCGGAAGAACGCCGCAGACAATGGCCTGATAGCGGCGCGTGATCGTATGGTCCCGCAGCTGCGCGGCAATGGCACGGTGCGCCAGGTCATTTTTGCAGACGATGAGGATGCCCGTCGTGTCCCGGTCGATCCGGTGCACGATGCCCGGCCGCAGGACGCCGTTGATGCCGGACAGCTGTCCCCTGCAGTGCGCCATAAGGCCGTTGACCAGCGTATCGTCCGTATGTCCGGCCGCCGGATGGACCACCATGCCTTTCGGTTTATTGACCAGAAGAACATCCCCGTCCTCATACAGAATGTCCAGATCCATCTCCCTTGCCCCGATAACCGGCTCGGAAGCCTCCGGCACCTCAAATTCGATCCGCTCCCCGGGAGAAACCAGGTGCTTCGCCTTGACGGCTTTTCCGTCCACCAGGACTTCCCCCGCTTTCAAAAGCTTCTGGAAATAGGCGCGGGACAGCCCGCCGTCGGTTTCGGCCAGGTACCGGTCAATGCGAACCGCTTCCCGCTCCTCCTCTACCAGAAAGCAACGCTTCATCTTAATCTCCGTTCCGCCGCCTTTTCGGTTGGCGGCGCAAATAGCAACAGAACCCTATTTTTCAATCCGCGGCTCCTTCTTTCCCGGGGACAGCACTTTCATATCCTCCTCCGTATAGTAACCGAAGCAGAAAAGGATAAACAGCAGCGCCGTCGAAACGGTCACATAGCAGTCCGCCACATTAAAAACAGGAAAATCAATCCATTTGAAATAGAAAAAATCCACCACGTAGCCGTTTGCGACGCGGTCAATCAGGTTCCCGGCGGCGCCGGCCGCGATAAAGACCGCGCAGCCGATCATCGGCCGGTACTTCCTCTCCCGCGGCAGTTTCCAAAGCATATAGAGAATGACCGCGAAAACCGCAACCGCAACCGCGGAAAATACGCCCTGCATCCCCTGAAACATTCCGAACGCGGCGCCCCGGTTCTCCGAATACAGCAGTTCGAATACGCCGTCCCAGATTACAAAAGGCGGCTTCCCCATCAGGAAGCGCACGGCCAGCTGCTTGGTTCCCTGATCAAGCGCCACCAAAACGGCAAATATGAACGCGCATAGGATGAAACGCCTGGATTTTTGCGCCATACACTCTCCCTTCCTGCCGCCCGCCCTCTCGTGTGCCGCGCCCGTTCTTACGGGCGCAGGACCTCCGCAAGGCCGGTCCGCATTTCGTCCCACGTCACCGTCTGATCCACGTAGGCGTCTCCGATCTGACGGAGCAGGATGAAGCGGATCCGGTCCCCATCCATTTTCTTGTCGCTTCTGGCGGCGTTAAGCACCGCTTCCGCGCCGATCCCGCCGATATGATCCGGCAGTCCGAAAGCCGTCAGCGTGTCCCGGATCTGCTCCGTCTGCTCCGGCGTCAGGTTCCCGCGCTCCGCGGAAATCCGCGCCGCCGCCAGAATCCCCAGCCCCACGCAATGGCCGTGGGCCAGACGGAAATCCGAAAGTTTCTCAATCGCGTGCCCCAGCGTATGGCCGAAGTTCAGCAGGGCCCTCGGCCCCTGCTCCGTCGGGTCTTCTTCCACGACCTCCCGCTTGATCTCGTTGCTTACGCGTATCATTTCCAGACAAGTGTCCGTGTCCCGGCCGCGGATCATCCCGCGGTTCCCGTTAAGCCACGCGTAGTAGCCGCTGTCCTTAATCAGACCGTGCTTGATGATCTCCCCCATGCCGGAACTGTACTGCTCCTCAGAAAGCGTCCGCAGCGTCCCCACGTTCGTATAGACGAGGCGGGGCATATGGAAAGCCCCGACCATATTCTTGTAGGAATCAAAATCCACGCCGGTCTTTCCGCCGATGGAACTGTCCACCTGGGAAAGAAGCGTGGTCGGGATCTGGACATAGGAAACGCCGCGCAGATAGGTGGCCGCGGCATAGCCGCAGAGATCGCCGGTCACGCCTCCGCCCAGAGCGACCAGCCAGTCCGCGCGGTCAAAATGATCGAGGATCAGCCGTTCATAAAGCTGCCGCACCGTATCCAGGGTCTTATATGCCTCTCCCGCAGGAAAAATAAAGGACGTCACGGTTTTACAGCAGGAAGACAGGATGGCCGTTACTTCTTCCAGATACAGATCCGCCACCACGGAATCCGTCACGATGCAGATCTTTCTCTTTTGCAGATCAAACTTCCCGATCTCTTCCGCCAGGCGGTCAAATGACCGGGTCAGAACAATGTCGTAGATCGCGGCGCCGCCGCGGTGTACGGTCAGCACATTCGCTGCGCGTTCGTCCATGTGGAACCTCCCGTTGCCAAACAATCAACTCTTTATACAGAAAAACAGACACTCCGTCCAGCCGGCCCGCCTCGCGAAAGCGCAAAAGGACTGGGGAATGTCTGCCGCTGCCGCCGTCACGGGATCAGACCCTCAGGTTGAGACCGGAAGCGTCCATGCCTCCCGACCCGTTCAGCAGATCCTGGAAATCGCCGGACAGTTCCACCGATTCCGGAGTCGCGATAAAAATATAATTGGAGATCTTCTGCAGATTGCCGTTCATGGAATAGGTGGCGCCCGAAGTGAAATCAATGATCCTCTGGGCGATGTCCGTCGTCAGTCCTTCCATGTTCAGCACCACGGCTTTCCCGGCCAGCAGATAATCGCAGATTTCCTTGGAATCCTCCATCGAGGCGGGACGGATCATCGATACTTCCATGTTCCGCTTCATCGGCACGACCTTGTTGGAGGAACGGCCGCCGCCCAGAAAACGCGGCTTCGGCGCGGGTGCTTCCTCTTCCTCATAATCATCGTAATAGTCGTCGTCCTTTTTCCCTCCGAACAGGCCGCCCTTTCTGGCCGGTTTCTCCTCTTCGTAGTCGTCGTCCAGGAAGTAGTCGTCATCTTCATTATCGTTCAGTCTGATACTGTCCACAAATTTTCCAAACAAACTCATCGCCAAAGTCTCCCTCTCTTATCGTTCCCCGAAGATGCCGGTGCCGACCCGCACCATGGTCGCTCCCTCTTCTATCGCCACTTCAAAATCACCGGTCATTCCCATGGAAAGAACATTCATATTAACATTATCAATGTTTTTGCTTTTTATGTCAATAAAAAGTTGATGCAATTCTCTAAAAATCCGCCTGTTTTCTTCGGCTTCCGTAACGAAAGGGGCAATGGTCATGAGGCCCTGCACGGCCACATGCGGGAGCGCGGCCGTCTCCCTCACGGCGGCTTCCGCGTCTTCCGGGAAAAACCCGAATTTGCTTTCCTCCCGGGCGACATTCACTTCCAGAAGAACGGGTGTTACCAGTCCCCGCGCGGCGGAGACCCGCTCGATCTCGCGGGCCAGGCGGACAGAGTCAACCGAATGGATCAGGCACGCCTTCCCCACCACCTGACGGACCTTATTGGTCTGGAGGTGGCCGATCATGTGCCAGCGGACGGAGGACGGCAGGAGCGGATATTTCTCCAGCAGTTCCTGCACCTTGTTCTCCCCGAATTCCCGCG
>CAZPGD010000102.1:0-6076 GCA_964585865.1 uncultured Hungatella sp.
GGAATGATTACCTCCACCTTGACCCCGATCTGGTCGATAATATAATTCTGAAC
Source organism: uncultured Hungatella sp. (assembly GCA_964585865.1). Lineage (GTDB taxonomy): Bacteria > Bacillota > Clostridia > Lachnospirales > Lachnospiraceae > UBA3402. The sequence goes on from CAZPGD010000102.1 coordinate 54, forward strand.
CGCTTCATAGGCTTCCTTGTCGCTTCCCATCTGATTGCTCGCGTCGTTAATCAGAAGATCCGAATTGTTAAACATCACGATGGTGGTAATATCTCCCGAGTCGGCAGCCTTCGTCGTCTCAGCCGCCGTTGTGCCTTCCGTCGTACTCGCCGCGGCAGTCGTACCGGCCGCCGCCGTCGTGCCGGCGGCTGTTGTCTGGGAAGATTCCCCCCCTCCGCCGCCGCATCCCGCCAGCGTCACAGCGAGCAGGGATACGGAAATTACCAGTGCCCACAAACTTCTCCTTTTCATAAATACTTTCTCCTTTCAGTAATCTGGTTGCTAAAATACATTCCGGTTCTACCTGTGTGAACCGCCAAGCATTGCCGCCTGCTTTCCGCCGCCTACGCGCGGCGGTTCATTCCGAAATCAATCCGTTTTCGTTTCTTTTCCAATTCCCTCCTTTCTTTTTTCGTTTCCTCGCATTCTTCGATATTTTGTTAAGAATGACCTGTCAATTTGATGAATCATTGCTTGAAATATATCATTTTATTATCATTCTGTCAATATAAATCAGAAAATTTCTAAAATAACTTATAAAAATTATCATTTCGAAATCGTTTCGACGGCCCGATCGTAAATATCGCACAGGCAGCGGCAGCTTACGTTCGCTCCGTGGATAAATACCTCCTGAATCGCCTCCGGCGCCTTCGCGGACGGTTTGCGGACCTCCAGCGAGCAGGAGCCCTCATAGCCGATCTCCGCCAGCACGGGGAAGATTTCGTTCCAGTCGATCTCACCGAAGAACGGAAGCAGGTGGTTGTCGTTGGCGCCCAGATTATCATCGACGTGCACGCACTTTAGGCGCTTGCCGATCATGCGGAGCGCGTCTGTCTGCGTGACCCTGGCCAGATTCGCGTGCCCGAAGTCCCAGCAGATGCCTACCATCGGATCGTGATAGCTGTCCACATACGCGATCAGTTCCTCCGGCCCCTCCGTATAGCGGTAGTGCGGATTGAAACGGGGATTGACGCGGATCATATTTTCAAACGCGGTGCCTACTCCGTTTTGAATCCCGAACTCCACAAAATGATCAAAATATTCATGGTTGAGACGGAACGCTTCATCGGGATCGGTCCGCTCCGCGGTGCTGTCCAGACAGTGGAGAACCGCCCATGGCGCGCCGACCATAGCGGCGATCCGGTACCCGCGGAACATACATTCCTCATAATGCTTTGCGGAATCCGGGTCGCGAAAGCGGACGTCCGCGGACAAAAGTCCCTGTTTTTGAAAGGGCAGGTGCACCTGGGAAAAGCGCATACCGTATTTGGCGGCCGCTTCCGCCGCGCGGTCCGCCCGTTTCTGCCAGTCGTCCGCCTGCTGGATATGCGCGGGCGCGGTCGTATTGGCCAGAGAAAAATCCATCGTCTCAAACCCGGCCTCGTGGAGCCGCCGGATCACTTCTTCCTCCTCATGGGAAGGATCGCCCTTAAAAGTAATAACTGCCGTATTGATTCCCGGTTTCATAATGTCACTCCTTTTCCTGTGTATTTGTCTGAATGATTTCCTTAAATATACGCACTTTCGTTTTCCGGCACCGTTTTTCCCGCTTCCGTTTCCCCGCCGCCGCTCGCTCAGTCAATTTTATCCCAGTGTTCCAGCAGGTACCGCTCCGCCTCCGCGCACCACAGCCCCTTATTCCTTCCGCAGATTTCGGCCAGCCGGGCGAAGCGTTCATCCTTCTCTCCCAGTTCCGCGAAATCATCAATCGCGGTCAGCGGCATACGGATATGCGTGTAAATCAGCTTCTTCCCGCCCGGGATGCCGGGCAGCTTCAGCGTCGTTTCCGCCGCCGCGTCCAAACCGCCTATGTGCGTTACCATCACCGCCGGATTGATGCGTCCCTCCGCCGATAACCGCAGGGATTCCTTAATATCATCGGTATTGCCGCCCGTCGTCCCCATCACATGGGTCGAATTGTAATGGATGTCGTACATATTGATCTTCGCCGCGAATTCCGTATCCGTCGGACCCGCGAAGAAATTCAGACAGCCGTCCCTGCCGAGCACCGCCGAGGCCAGTTCCACCACCTGCGCGACCGGCGCGTAGGCAAATACGTCGTCATATCCCTTGCCCCCGTTCCGTTCTTTCAAATACGCGGCCGGGTTCCCGAGATTGGCCGTATTGATAAATTCCAGCCGCACGCCCTCTTTCAGCGCCTCCTCCGGCGGGAACAGGCTTTCGGCGCGTTTCAATCTTTCTTCATTGATATCCGTCACGACCAGAAGCCCCGGTTTATACGGTCCGTGCAGCGCGTAATCCACGGCCCCCAGGCCCATGGGCCCCGCGGCCGCCAAAAGCGCCATCGACCCTCCCGTCTTCGCTCCCATCTCGTGGTGGTAATTGCCCATCCGCGTGTGGTAGCAGGCGTGGAACGCCCCGATATTGCAGGACATCGGCTCCGCCAGCGACGCCTCATAATACCCGTCTCCCGTGTATTCCATCAGGCAGTTCAGTTCCATGACTTCCGGCGGGACAATGCAGTAAGTCGTATCGCCGCCAAAAAATTCGTAGGAATATCCGGGGGACGCCATGCTGCCCTTATAATTCAGCGCCGGCTGCTGGGCGAACCGCATACCCGGCCGGAACTTGTTCTGATGGAGTTTCCCCACCTTCACAATATCCCCCGCAAACTCATGGCCCATGATAACCGGATGCGTGTCCACGTTCTGGGGCACCCGTTTATGCTTTTTCCCCAGAATCGCGCATTTGTAGGTGGACATGCAGATGCTGTCAGACACCACTCTGACCAGAATCTCATCGTCCTTGATCTCCGGCAGTTCAAAATCCTCCAGCCGAAGATCGTTCGCGCCGTAAAGGCGCACCGCTTTCGCTTTCATTCAATACCCTCCTCATTCAGTACCCGCTTTCATTCCATCCGCGGGACCCGCGCCCGCGGAATTCCATCGGCGGATCCTTACCTGTCCATGGAACTCCATCGGCGGATTCCTGCCTGTCCGCGAAGTCCGCCGGCGGATTCCTGCCTGTCCACGGAATTCCATCGGCAGATTCCTGCCCGCGCCCGCGGAATTCCATCGGCGGATCCTTACCTGTCCATAGAACCCAACCGGCGGATTCCTGCCTGCGGTGTCCCTTCGGCGGTTTCTTTTCCGCCAACGGAATCCCACCGACGGAATTCGCACCCGCCCGCAGAGTTCCGTCAGTTGGGCTTTACCCACCCGCAGAATTTCATCAGCGGATTCTAACCCACCTGCGGAGTTCCATCGGCGGATTCCTGCCTGCTCACGGAATCCCACCAACAGATTCCTACCTGCCCGCAAAACCCACCGGCGGTCCTTTACCCGCCCGCGGAATTTCATCAGCGAATTCTTACCCGCCCGCAAAATTCCGCCAACCGATTCCTACCTGTCCGCGGAACCCAACCGGCGGATTTTCACCCGCCTGCAGAGTTCCCGCACCAGTTCCGCGTCCGGCGGCTGCGAGCCGGAACAGGTAACTGCCGCCGAGCCCGCCGCGACAGACAGGCGGAATGCGTCTTCCCCATTCATGCCCCGGTCCGTCGCGTACGCAAACGCCGCCGTCATGGCGTCCCCGGCTCCCACCGTGCTGCCCACCGGCACGGACAATCCGTCCGCCGCCAGGCATTCCCCGTCCATGCAGAGAACGGCGCCATCGCCGCCCAGGGAAATCAGCGCCGCGCGGACGCCTTTCGCCAGCAGGCGGTTCCCCGCTTCCACAAGCGCTTCCGTTGTTTCCAGCTTCCTGCCGACATACTGCTCCAACTCATACCGGTTCGGTTTCACCAGAAACGGCGCCGCCTCGATTCCCTGCTCAAAGAGCGGCCCGTCCGCGTCCAGAAATACCTTCGCGCCGAACCGTCTGCCCGTCTCGGTCAGCTGTCTGTAAATATCCGTACCGGCTCCCGCCGGAACGCTGCCCGAGAGAACCAGTATGTCATTCTCCCGAAGTCTCTGTTCCAACTCCCGTTTCAACTCCCCGATTACGCCTTCCCCAATCGGGCTTCCCGGTTCATTGATGTCCGTATTCGTATGCAGAACCGGATCCACGATTTTCATATTCGTCCGCGTCGCTCCGTCCGTCCGGATACACACAAGCCCGAAGCGGAAACCGGAAAGCATCTCCCGGATCCGCGCTCCCGTGTCGCCGCCCAGCACCGCGAACGCGACGCTGTCGCCGCCCAGCCGCTCAATCACTTTTGAAACGTTAATTCCCTTTCCGCCCGGGTCCTGCCGGATCCGGACAATACGGTTCACCGCGTCCACGGTAAAAGACGGAACCTCCACCGTCTTATCTACGGCAGGATTCAGCGTCACCGTAAAAATCATCGCATTCCCCTCCTGTCGGAAAACATATAAACGTATAACCCTATCCCGTTTTTGTTTGCAAGTACGTTCCGCTTAATCAGTGTGTCTCACTTAATGCCGGTTCACTTCGCCTGATACAAATTCACTTCGTTTGGTATAAATGCGTTTTCCCGATACCGGTTCTTCTCGCCTGATATAAGTGCTTTCCCTCGCTATCAGTTCATTTCGTTTGATATAAGTGCGTTTCACCCGCTATCAGTTCATTTCGTTTGATATAAGTGCGTTTCCCTCGCTATCAGTTCATTTCGTTTGATATAAGTGCGTTTCCCTTGGTACCGGTTCTCTTCGCTTAATATCGGTACATTAATAAGTATGTTTTCGTTTGATATCGGTTTGCTTTCGTTTCGATATAATTACTATAGGAGATTTTGTAAGAAAAGTCAATAGAAATCTTTGAAATATCAAAAAATTATTATCGTTTCACAATATTCGCTCTTATTTTCAAAAAACAGACCCGTTTCAGAGAACCGTAATCCCGTTCGCCTTCAAAACGGAAACCGTTTCTTTGTCTATCTGATCGTCCGTCACCACGACATCGACCTTATCCATGCTCAATATGCGCGGGAACGCGGTATAATTGACTTTCGACGAATCCATCAGTACGACCGTCTGCTCGGAACGCTCGACAAGCGTGCTCAGCGCGATCGTCATATCCGGCGACATGTACCCGAAACCGTATTTCGGATGGAAACCGGAAATGCCGATAAAGGACGTATGGAAATGAAGCGTTTCCAGCACCTCCACATTCGTATGGCTGTACACGCGCATCGTATTGTAATCGAACCGCCCGCCGAGGGCCTCCACCACGATTTCCGGATGGCGCGGAACCTCGATCAGCGCGCCGATACTGTCCGTAAACAGAAACAGCGGGCAAAGCGGAACACGCCGCGCCAGTTCCAGGCATGTGGAACCCGCGGAAATAAAGACGGAATCATTCGGATGAATCAGTTCCGCCGCCTTGACCGCGATCTGCGCCTTCTCCGCCGCATGAAGGTTGGAACGGGAAAAAAAGCTGTTGATATTGCCGGCGATGCTGGAAACGGACTTCGCGCCGCCGTGAACACGCACCACCTGTCCTTCCTCCCCCAGTGCCCGCAGATCCATCCGGAGCGTCACCTCCGAAACATCCGGGAACGCCGTCTTCAACTGGGCGAGACTGACCTCCCCCAGCTGGTTCACCATATCCACAATCGCTTCTCTCCGTTTTTTCATCCGACTGCCTCCCGTTCCGCGTTTTCCGTCTGTATCTTCCATCTGCGTTCCGTTTCAATATTTCCCTTGTTTTTTACATTTTAACATAAAATCCTTTCTTTTTGCAAGAGGAAATTGCGTCCTTCGCTTTCTTTTTGATAAAAAATCCTAACGATTCAGAAAGAAGATCTTTTTGCGTCCGTCCCGTTTTCCGCCACGCAAAAAAGCAGGGAATCCCGGGAACCGAAGTCCCCGAAATCCCCTGCTTTTCCTCTTTCAATGCGGCTAACAGGACTCGAACCTGCACCCTCTCGGACCAGAACCTAAATCTGGCGTGTCTGCCAATTCCACCATAGCCGCGTATCCGTACCCACCGCTCCTGCCCTGACGCCGGGTCCTGGCCGGCTGACGGGCGTCGCCGTCGTGTTTCTGAGCGCACAGCGGCGG
>CAZPGD010000103.1:0-3903 GCA_964585865.1 uncultured Hungatella sp.
GCAGGATTGTGGGAGTGCGAAGCACGGAACAATCCGTCTGGCATCACTTGTCCCCGACATCACACTCTGGAAGGAGCCGGCGGTCAGATGACAAAAATCGGAATCCTGGGAGGAACATTCGACCCTGTCCATAACGGCCATCTGCGGCTGGGAAAACAGGCATACCGTGAATACGGCCTTGATCAGGTCTGGTTCATGCCTTCCGGCCGGCCCCCGCACAAAAAGGATCATACGGTGACGGATGCGAAGCACCGCTGCGCCATGATCCGGCTGGCGGTCCGGGAGCAAGAGGGACTGCAGCTCTCCGAATTTGAAATCGGGCGTCCCGGGACCACCTACACCGCCATGACGCTGGAACTGTTAAGGCAGTCCTTCCCCGGATACGCGTTCTATTTTATCGTGGGCGCGGATTCGCTTTACGAGATGGAAACCTGGTACCGTCCGGAACAGATATTCTCCCTGGCCAAAATTCTGGCTGCCTGGCGGGAATGCGGGGAAGCCCGCCGCCCCTTTTACGAGCAGATCGAGTATCTGCAAAAGAAATTCGGAGCGTGGATACGTCCCCTTCACTGTCCGGCAGAAGATATCTCATCGTCCCGGATCCGCCGGATGGCGGGAGAGGGGCAGTCCCTTACCGGGCTGGTTCCGGAAGCGGTGGCGGATTACATCACGGCCCATCGTCTCTATCAGGAGGTTCCCGCATGAATCCGCTGATTACGGAATTTCGGAAGAAACTGAAAAAAAGGCTGAGCGAGTACCGCTACGAGCATACCCTGAGCGTTTCCTATACCTGCGTCTGCCTGGCGATGCGCTACGGGTATGATCTGGAAAAAGCGGAAATCGCGGGTCTGCTGCATGACTGCGCCAAATGCTACGACGAAGACACCTATGTCCGCCGCTGTGAAAAGCACGGGATTCCCCTGAGCGCGGAAGAAAAGGCGGCGCCGGCCGTGCTCCACGCGAAACTGGGCGCCTGGATGGCGAAAGAACATTTCGGGATCACGGACGGGGAAATTTTAAGCGCGATCGCCTGTCATACCACCGGGAAGCCGGACATGGGGCTGTTAGACAAAATCCTCTATATAGCGGACTATATTGAGGTGCGCAGGGACAAGGCCCCGGATCTGCCTTTAATTCGCAGGCTGGCTTTTGAAGATCTGGATGAGGCGCTGTACCGGACGGTTCGGGGGACTCTGGACCATCTGGCGACGAAGAATATCAAAACGGATCCCATGACACAAAAAACGTACGATTTTCTGGAAAACGAAAGGAGAAAGCGAGATGCGCGAGGAGAATGCCGAAATGAAGACCGAAATGAAAACCGAAATGAATACAGAAATGAAGACCGAAAAGAATGAAGACGCATTAAAAACGGTCCGTCTGATCAAAAGCGCCCTGGAGGAAAAGAAGGCCCACGACATCAAGATCATTGATATAAGCGAAGTGTCCGTGCTGGCCGATTATTTCATTATCGCGGACGGCTCCAATCCCAATCAGGTACAGGCCATGGTCGATAATGTGGAGGAAACTCTGGAAAAGGCCGGCTGCGTCTGCCGTCAGATCGAGGGCTACGGCACGGCGAACTGGATCCTTATGGACTACGGTGATGTGATCGTACACGCATTCTGCCGTGAGGACAGACTTTTCTATGATCTGGAGCGGATCTGGAGGGACGGGCGGATGGTGGAAATCGACGTCTGAACATTCTCGCCGTTTCCGCTCCTGCCTTTTCGTTTCTTCCGTTCCCGTTTCGTCCGTTCCCATGTCCCCGCTTTTTCCATATTCCGCGCGGGTCACATCATACGGAAAAGGCCGATTACGACGCCCAGAACCGAGACTTCATCCGTGATGATGGGGTCCATGCTGTCATTCTCCGGCTGGAGCCGGTAATGGCCGTTTTCCTTATAAAAACGTTTTACCGTGGCGGAATCCTCCAGCAGGGCCGCCACGATTTCGCCGTTCCGGGCCACGTTCTGCTGCTTGACGATAATCCGGTCCCCGTCGAAAATCCCGGCGTTGATCATGCTGTCGCCCCTGACGCGCAGCATGAAAATCTCCTGATTGGGAAGCATATCCGCGGGAATCGGAATGTAATCCTCGATGTTTTCGTCGGCCAGGATCGGCTGTCCTGCGGCGATTTCGCCTACCAGCGGGACCTGGACCAGTTCCCGGCGGGGCAGGTTAAAACCGTCGTCCATGATCTCAATGGCCCTCGGTTTCGTGGGATCGCGGCGAATATAGCCGTTCTTCTCAAGAGTTTCGAGATGGGAATGGACCGAGGAGGGGGATTTCAGATGGACCGCCTCGCAGATCTCGCGAACCGCCGGCGGATACCCTTTCCTGCGAATCGTTTCCTTAATATATTCCAGAATTTCCCGCTGCTTTGCGCTTATTTTTCCCCGCGCCATATGAAATCCCTCCGTAATCCGAACGCAATCATCCCGGTGCTTCCGCCGCTATAATACCATACTCCCCATCAAAATGCAAACTTTTGTTCGATTTTTTGAATTTCCCGTTGACAAACATATGTTCGGGTATTATAATGGGAACAAAAGAGAACATGTGTTCGCAACATATGTTCGGTTTGTCACGGGAGGTATCCGTCTATGAAGAAAGCGGTTATCATGGCGGCATTGGCTGCGGTCCTCGGATTCGGACTGTGCGGGAACATACTGCTGAGTGCCATGGCGAAGGAAGCGGCGGGAGAGGAGCATACGGCCTACTATACGAGTATTCCGATTCGGGAAGGGGATACTCTCTGGAGCGTTGCGGGAGAGTATGCGCCCGGGATGGGCATGGAGATTCCCGATTATGTGGAATGCCTGCGCCGGATGAACGGTTTGAGCGGCGATACCATTCATGCCGGCCGCTACCTGACCGTCATGTATGACGGAGCGGCGGAAGAGTAGTCTTTTTTTACCGCTTCAATCTTCCCGCAGCCGGACCTTGTCTCTGGCTTCGCGGCGTCTGGAATCGTCCTGTGCCGCGTAATGCTTCTTGGTTGTATTGACGTCGGTATGGCCCAGTACATCGGCTACCAGGTAGATGTCGCCCGTTTCCTGATAGAGAGAAGTACCGTAGGTGCTCCGGAGTTTGTGCGGAGTGATCTTTTTCAGAGGAGTGACGATCTTCGCGTATTTTTTCACAAGATTTTCAACGCTCCTTACCGACATCCGCTTCATCTGCAAGGAGAGGAAGAGAGCGTTTTCGTGGCCTTCCGCGGCTGTCATTTGCTTTCTCTGCTCCATATAGCCGAGCAAGGCTTCCTCCACCTCGTCGCCGAAGTAGACGGTCGCTTCCTTTCCGCCTTTCCTGTGGACATGGATCCCGTCATTTTTAAAATCCACATCGCTGATATCCAGACCGACGCACTCGGAGACCCGGATGCCCGTGCCCAGAAGGAGCGTCAGAAGCGCCAGATCCCGGACCTGCGTTTTATCATGGAACACCCGCTGTTTGGCGGTGAGAGAGTCCCCGTTTTCCACTTCGTCAAGGAGCATCGCGACCTCGTCAGCGTCCAGACGAATGATATCTTTCTCATGAAGTTTCGGCAGTTGGACCAGAGCGGCGGGATTGTTTTTCAGTTTTTCGGTCCGGTAAAAATAGTTATAAAAACTCTTGAGAGAGGATATTTTACGCATAATTCCGCGTTCCTTGTTGACAACTTCCTGATCCTTATCGTTGAAGCGGTATTTGAGATATTCCATATATTCTTCCAGATCATCCACGCGCAGTTCGTCCAGAGAGGAAAAGGGAATATCCCGGATATCCGTATTCGCGAAAACAGGGTTCTCTTTGCGCAGGAAGTCAAAGAAAACCTTCAGATCGTAGGCGTAGGCGATCCGGGTCCTGGAAGATGTCTGCGGTTCGATTCCGCGAAAGAAGTCCGCGCAGTAGGGCGGG
>CAZPGD010000103.1:3913-6044 GCA_964585865.1 uncultured Hungatella sp.
TAGGGCGGGAGTTCCTTTATCATATTCCGGAGACGGAGAGTATTTTCACGGTCTTTCTGCTCATAATACGGTATTTGCGGCATATGGAAGCCTCCTTTAGCATTTGCCGGTTTTTTCCGGAACGGTCCAGCCCGGTACGGCGTGCGATACGGCATGGAAAAGATTCTTGCATGCGTTGGGATTCTCGCGTATCAACGCGGCTGTTAATTTTTTAACATATTCTCTTTTCGTGAACCCGTCCGCCGGGCATGGGTTTTTACATACCGGAAGATTATATTTATTTGAGAAGCCGATGATATCCGCCTCCTCGACGTAGATCAGGGGCCGGATCACGGCGAGGCCGGTCCGGTCCAGACGGGTGAGGGGCGCGAACGCATAGAACCTGCCTTCATAAATCAGGGATAGCAGCATCGTTTCCACCACGTCATTTTTATGATGGGCATAGGCGACTTTATTGCAGCCCAGTTTCAGCGCGGCTTCGTTTAGAGCGCCTTTTCGCAGCTTCGCGCACAGCGAGCATGGGTTCGTTTCTTTGCGGATCTCAAACAGAATTTTTCCGATATCCGTAGAGAGAACCGTATAAGGAACGGAAAATCGCTCACAGAGGGTTCTGACGGGAGTCAGGTCGAAATTCTCAAAACCCAGATCCACCGTGACCGCGCGCAGTTCAAAAGGTTCCGGATAGAACCGCCGGAGACCCTGAAGCGCGTAAAGAAGCGTCAGACTGTCTTTCCCGCCGGAGATTCCGACGGCGATCCGGTCGCCGCTTTGGATCATCTGATAATCGTCGATGGCCTGACGTGTTAAACTGTACAGCCTCTGTAATTTCATCTGCGAAAAGATCCTTCCGCCTTGTCATATTGAGGGTACGTACGATACTAACTATTCGTTAAAGAAGGCTTTCGCGAATAGTTCCATGCCTCTCCCCTCATTTTTATCAGTACCGTTCCATTCAGTATTTTTAATCAATAATGTTCCGGTAATCCGTCCAGTCGTGTTCGTATTTTCTTACGGTAACATTATTCGTGCATCCGCCGGTTTCGTGGATCATATACATGCCGCCGTCGTCCGCCCAGCCGAGGAATATTCCGGCATGGGAATCGTCGCCTATTTTCAGCAGCAAATCGCCGGCTTTTAATTCGGAACGGCTGACTGCTTTCCCGAGGCCGATAAGGCCGTCCGTGGACTGAACCGGGATTTCCCTGCCAAGGGATGTCCAGTAAAGCCAGGCGATCCAACCGGAACAATCCAGGCCTTTAAGCGTTCTTCCGTATTCATCCGCGAATACGACGGAACCGAAATGATTCTTTTCATACCCGGGAGCATACGGTTTTCCGCCCCAGTAATAGGGAATACGCCCCACCGATTGCAGCGCTTCCCGAATAACGGCCCTGCGCTCCTTGCCGGTACCATCCGGGAGCATATTCATATAATAGCGGATTTCCGAATCCGTCAGGGGGTTCCGGATGTACAGGTTGTCGGAATGGGTCAAACCATATAATTGGTACCAGTCCTGCCGGATCAGGGTGTCTACGTAACGCTTGCGTATCACGGACCAGCCTTTCCAGAGATCCGTACGCGCGGACCTGCAGTTTCCTACGGAATCTATCGTAAAAAGATTCTTCTCCCCTTTTGTGCCGATAATGGTCGCCCGGATGGTCAGATCCGCGTGCCCCGGGCATGTGGACGGCCGTCCGGAATTTGCCGCGGCCTTCCCGTGCGCGTCCCGGCTCGCGGCGGCCGTGTCTTTTTGCTCCGCAGCGCTCGCGTTCGTTTGCCCGGCGGCGCCTGATCCCGGTCCGCTTCCGTTTGTATCCGCGCCTGCTTCCTGCGTCCCGCCTTCGTTCATATCCGCGTCTGCTTCCTGCGTCCCGCCTTCGTTTGTATCCGCGGCGTCCGCTCCGCTTCCGTTTGTACCCGCGGTGTCCGGTCCGCCTCCGTTCGTATTTGTGTCGGCCGCTTCCGAATTGCTTCCGTCCGGATTCATGCCGTTTGCGTTTCCCTGCGTTTCGGTATTCCCCGGGCCGATGTCTGCATCCGCCTGCGTTTTATCTGCATCCGCTTCCTCCGCCGGCGGTTCCGAGGCGTCTTTGGCCGAGTCTTCCGTCTGCGGTTTCACTTCGCTTTCGCC
>CAZPGD010000104.1:0-3964 GCA_964585865.1 uncultured Hungatella sp.
TGCGTGGCCATCGGCGCGGCGATCCAGGGCGGCAAGCTGGCCGGCGACGCCGGAGCGGGAGACATTCTTCTGCTGGATGTGACCCCGCTGTCCCTGTCCATCGAGACGCTGGGCGGCGTCGCGACCAGGCTGATCGAGCGCAACAGCACGATCCCGATCAAGAAGAGCCAGATTTTCTCGACGGCCGCCGACAATCAGGAAGCGGTGGATATTCACGTCGTACAGGGCGAGCGGCAGTTTGCCCGCGACAACAAGACGCTCGGCCAGTTCCGTCTGGATGGGATCCCGCCCGCAAGGAGAGGCGTTCCCCAGATCGAGGTTACGTTCGATATTGACGCGAACGGTATTGTCAACGTATCGGCGAAGGATCTCGGCACCGGCAAGGAGCAGCATATTACGATCACTTCCGGATCCAATATGTCCGATTCCGATATCGAGAAGGCGGTGAAGGAAGCGGCCGAGTACGAGGCGCAGGACAAGAAGCGCAAGGAAGCTATTGACACCAGAAATGAGGCGGACTCCATCGTTTTCCAGACCGAGAAGGCTCTGGAGGAAGTCGGGGACAAGGTTCCGGCGAATGATAAAGCCGCCGTGGAAGCCGATCTGAACGCGCTGAAGGAAGCGGTTAACCGGGCGCCGGCGGAGAACATGACCGACGCGCAGATAGCCGATATCAAGGCGGCGAGGGAGAAACTGATGTCCAGCGCCCAGGCGCTGTTCGCGAAGATGTATGAGGCGGCCCAGAACGCGGGAGGCGGCGCCGGAGCCGGAGCGGGTTCCGCGGGAACGGGTTCATCCGACGCGAATTATTACCAGGAAGGTCCGCAGAGCGGTTCCAAACCGGACGACGACTTCATTGACGGAGATTTTAAAGAGGTATAACGGCGGCGTCCGTTAAACCGGAAAACAGGATTTCGCTCCTTTGTTCGGGGGCGGTCGGATAAGGCAGAAAGTGTTGGTTCGTCTACAACACTTTTCTGCGGTTATAAGAGGGAGTGGTCCGGACGGCGGCCGCGGTAAGACGCGCCGCCCGGACCGCCGCAAACAGACGAACAGAAAGGCAGTTAATAAATTATGGCAGAGACCAAGAGAGATTACTATGAAGTCCTGGGCGTGCCGAAGGACGCGGATGACGCGACGCTGAAGAAGGCTTACAGGACCCTGGCGAAGAAATATCATCCCGACGCGAATCCGGGCGATGCCGAGGCGGAGAAGAAGTTTAAGGAAGCTTCGGAAGCGTACGCCGTTTTGAGCGATCCGGAGAAGCGCCGGCAGTATGATCAGTTCGGCCACGCGGCATTTGACGGCGGCGCGGGCGGCGGAGGCTTCGGCGGGTTCGATTTCGGAGGCTTCGGCAGCGGCGGCGGAGTCGATATGGGCGATATTTTCGGCGATCTCTTCGGCTTCGGGGACATCTTTGGCGGCGGAAGGAGTTCGCGGAACTCCAGATATAACAGTCCTTCGCGCGGCGCCAACGTGCAGGCCGGTGTCCGTCTGACTTTTGAGGAAGCGGTATTCGGCTGCGAGAAGGAGATCGAGATCAATTTTAAGGAAGAGTGCGCCTCCTGCCACGGCACCGGCGCCAAGGCGGGTACATCGAAGGAAACCTGCAGCAAGTGCAACGGCAAGGGCAAGATTATGTACACGAGGCAGACGCCGCTGGGCACGATGCAGAATGTTTCAACCTGCCCGGACTGCAACGGCGAGGGGCAGATTATCCGTGAGAAGTGCCCGGACTGCCGGGGGAGAGGGTACATTTCCCGCAGGAAGAAACTGAAGGTGACGATCCCGGCCGGTATTGACGACGGACAGAGCGTCCGCAGCCCCGGCGCGGGGGAACCGGGCGTCAACGGGGGCGAGCGGGGCGATCTGCTGGTGACGGTCACGGTCTCCAAGCATCCGTTCTTTATCCGCAAGGATATGGATATCTATTCGACGGTGCCGATTTCCTTTGCCAGAGCGGCGCTGGGCGGCCCGATCATTGTCAAGACCGTGGACGGCCAGGTGGAATACGAGGTGAAACCCGGCACGCAGACGGATACCAAGGTGCGTCTGAAAGGGAAGGGCGTCCCTTCCGTGCGCAATAAAAATATCCGCGGCGACCACTATGTAACGCTGGTGGTGCAGGTGCCGGAGCGGATGAATGAGGAACAGCGCCAGGCGCTGCGCCGTTTTGACGAACTGATGACCGGCAAGATCGACGGCGCGGGCGATGACGGCGGAAAAAGAAAAAAAGGGTTATGGCGTTAAAAACGGAAGCGGAGCCGGGGAAAGACGGCTCCGCGGCTTTTTGGGGAAGAGGCGAAGCGGCGATTTTAATAAAGGAGCGCCGCGGCGGCCGGGAGGAAGCCGCCGGATTAAACGGAGGAGGAAAATGAGGAACGGTTTAAGGATTGGTTTCATCGGTTTTGGAAATATCGCGCAGGCCATGGCGGACGGCCTGCTGTACCGGGAGGCGATTGCGCCGGAACGGATCAACGCGTGCGCGAAGCATCCGGACAAGCTGCGGGCCAGTGCGGAAAAGAGGGGGATCCGTCCTTGCGAAAGCGCCGCGGAAACGGCGGAGCAGTCGGATCTGGTGATTGTGGCGGTGAAGCCGTATATGGTGGCGGAGGTTTTGTCCCCGATCCGGGAGATCCTGCGCGGCAAGACCGTGATTTCCGTGGCGGCGGGGTATCCGTTCGACAAATATGAGGAGATCCTGCTTCCAGGCACACATCATTTGAGTACGATTCCCAACACGCCGGTATCGGTAGGCGAAGGAATCATCATATGCGAGGAGAAACATTCCCTGACAGAGGAAGAATTCGCGGAATTTGCGGAACTGTTCGGGAAAATTGCGCTGATCCAGACGGTGCCTTCCTCCCAGCTGAGCGTGGCCGGGGATCTGAGCGGCTGCGGTCCCGCTTTTACGGCCATGTTTATCGAGGCGCTGGCGGACGGGGCGCTGCTGCACGGCCTTCCGCGGGATCTGGCCTACCGGCTGGCCAGTCAGATGGTGGCCGGAACCGGAAAGCTGCAGCTGGCGACGAATGCCCATCCGGGCGCGATGAAGGACGCGGTCTGCTCTCCCGGCGGGACGACGATCGTGGGTGTGGCGGCCCTCGAGGCGAAGGGCTTCCGCTCCGCCGTGATTGGCGCCCTGGACGCGATTCAGAACAGGAAACAGGAAAAACGGGAATAGCAGGAAAAACAGGTATAACAGGCAAAATCGGACGGACATGGGACATCCCGCCGGCACGGGATGTCCGCGTCGGTTATCTGTCAATTCTCTTTCTGTCAATTCTCTTTCTGCGTGTCAATCCCCTTCCGCGCTTGCGGCGGCGTTCCGCCGCGGTCTCCTTTTCAGAAAATAAATTCTGAATATCGTTCTGTTCCGCGGCTTCTGACGGAACGGTTTCCGTTCCGGCGGAAAATCCCGTAAACGGGAATAACGGTTCGGCCTGCCGCGAACAGGATGTAACAGTTCCGAACGGTTTCAACGGGATGTAAAACAGGTTACGGAAACCGAAATAACCGATTGACAGTAAGGTTATGACAGGTTACAATAGCGGAAGAAGACGGAGGAGGTATTCGTATGGATTCTTTGGACAGACCGGCGGAAGGGAATACGGGGACGGCGGGAACCGCGGCGGATTCGGGAATGTCCGGCGAGCGGGAGCAGTCCGGTGCGCGGGAGCAATTCGGCGGGCGGGAGCAGTCCGGTGAGCGGGAGCAGTTTGGTATGCGGGAACAATCCGGCGAGCGGGAGCGGTTCGACGAGGGGGAGCAGTTCGGTGCACGGGAACAATCCGGCGAGCGGGAGCAGTCCGGTATGCGGGAGCAATTCGGCAGGCGGGAGCAGTCCGGTGAGCGGGAACAATCCGGTGAGCGGGAGCAGCCCGGTGCATGGGAGCATCCCGGTGCACGGGAGCAGTCCGGCGCGGCGGTTTCTCCCGAGGAGAGGGTGCGGGAACTGGAAGTG
>CAZPGD010000104.1:4064-5977 GCA_964585865.1 uncultured Hungatella sp.
GGAGCAGTCCGGCGCGGCGGTTTCTCCCGAGGAGAGGGTGCGGGAACTGGAAGTGCGGATCGCGGAGTTCCCGGTAGGTTACATTTCCAGAAAGATGATACACGGGAAGATCCGTTTTTACCGGCAATGGACGGAGAACGGACGGATCAGGAGCCAGTATATCAAGGAAGGGCAGCTGGAGCCGCTGGAGGAGCAGATCGCGAAGCGGCGCGAGCTCCAGAGCGAACTGAAGGAACTGAAAGCGCGGCTGGCGGCGGAGAAGAGCGCGGCCATGGGGCGGGCCCGGGCCGCTTACGCAAGGTCTTCCGGCCGGTACGCGGGTCCGAAGTTCCACACCAACGTGGTGATCGGCGACGCGCTTGTGGCCATGACGGAGAATCTGCGGGAGAACGGAAAGCGTCTCTGCTACCACAAACTCCATTCCTATCTTCACGGGACGATCGGCAACGACGGCAGGGTATGCCTGATTACCGGTTTGCGCAGGACGGGAAAAACGACGATGATCCGCCAGGCGCTCCGCGACATGACGCCGGAGCAGATCGGGAAGGCGGTTTACATCAAGGTTACGGCGGCGGATACGATGGAACTGCTGAACCGGGACTTAAAGGCGCTTTACGAGTTGGGGTACCGCTACGCGTTTATCGATGAGGTTACGCTGATGAATGATTTCATCGACAACGCGGCGATCCTCTCGGACGTCCATGCGGCCCAGGGGATGCGTGTGGTGCTGACCGGCACCGACTCGCTGGCGTTCTGCCTGGCCCTGCGGCAGGAACTCTACGACCGCGCCGTCACCATCAACACGACGTTTATCCCCTTCCGGGAGCACAGCGAACTCCTGGGGATCGACGACATTGATCTGTATATCCGCTACGGCGGAACGCTCAGGGCCGGGGAGAAGAACCCGGACGGAGAAGGCATTCTTCTGGACAACGCCACGTTTCGCGACGGGGCGTCCACGGCGGAATACCTTGAGAGCGCCGTCTGCCGCAATATCGAGCGGTCGCTGGTGGGGTGCAAGGACGTGAGCCAGTTCCGAAGTCTCCGGGCTTTGCAGGAGACCGGGGATCTGATTGAGATCGTGAACCGGATCATTGAAAATATGAACCTGAACTATCTGCTGCTGATCCTTTCCAAAAATCCGGCCTATCAGAATCTGAAGCTGGCGGCCTGGAACCTGCGAAACGACCGCAGCCGGGAGGAGCAGGCGGCCGGCATTACCCGCGTCCACGCGGCGGAGGTGAAGGAAGCGCTGGTGGACATGGATCTGGTCGTGGAGTGCCCGGCCGAGACGCCGCAGCCGGGGAGCGAGCCGATTGAGCGGGTGATTTTTACCCAGCCGGGCATCCGCTACTGCCAGATCCAGACGCTTCTCTACGCGCTGATGGGCGGGGAGCGTTTTCTGTCCATGAGCGAACTGGACAAAAAGCAGCTGGCGGAGAAAGTGCTGGAGGACGTGCGGGCGCGGATGCTGGAGGAAATCGTTCTTCTGGAGACGGAAAAGGCTATGGAAGGGCGTTACCAGGTGTACAAGCTGCAGATCAGCGCGGGCATTTTCAGCATGGTGGTCTACGACACGTTCCGCAACAGCTGTACCGTCTGCGAACTGCGAAACGGCGGCAGGATGGCTCCGGAGCAGTACCACCGGCTGTCGGACGCGGAAAAATACAGCCAGATCGAGAAACGGTTCGGTCCGATTACCCGGCGCTATATTCTCTGTGACAATCCCGGGCAGCAGGCGGAAGAGGGGAACGTACTATTCTGCCGGGTGGAGGAATATCTGAGGAATCTGCCGGATCTGCAGGGAGCGTAATGCATGAAATGGAAGAAATATACGCTGACTACCGTCACGGCGGCGGTGGATCTGATCAGCGCCATGCTTGACGATATCGGGATCGGGGGGATCGAGATCG
>CAZPGD010000105.1:0-5963 GCA_964585865.1 uncultured Hungatella sp.
GGTCAGCCGGGCGTCCCGCCGCAAGGTCAGGCAGGATTGCGCCCGCAGGGGACAGGTCAGCCGGGCGTCTCGCCGCAAGGTCAGGCAGGGTTGCGCCCGCAGGGGACAGGCCAGCCGGGAATTCCCCCACAGGGTCAAGCAGGTGTGCGTCCGCAGGGGACAGGCCAGCCGGGAATTCCCCCGCAGGGCCAGGCAGGCGTGCGTCCGCAGGGACAGCCGGATGTTTCTTCGCAGGGAGCGGTTCAGTCGGGTGTGCGTCTGCAAGGAGCAGGGCAGCCAGGTGTTTCTCCGCAGGGAGCAGGTCAACCGGGTGTGCGTCCGCAAGGCCAGGTTCAGCCGGGTGTTTCTCCGCAGGGTCAGGCAGGATTGCGTCCGCAGGGATCCGGTCAACCGGGAACTCAGCCGCAAAATCAGGGCCAGCCGGGGGGCGTTTCGTCCCGTGACGCCGGAAGAAATCAGCCGGACGGCATTTCCGGGCGGGATGGCCGGGAAGGAAGCCGTGATGGAAGAAGTCAGGGCGGATATACCGCGGGCCGCGACGGGAACCGCGAGGACGGCCGTACGGGCCGTGAAGCCGGAAGAGAGAGCGGCCGCGGTCAGGGCGGATACGCCGGCGGCCGCGACGGGAACCGTGAAGCCGGCCGTACGGGCCGCGATAGCGGAAGAGATGGAAGCCGCGATGGCCGTACTCAGGGCGGATACGCCGGCAGCCGTGACGGGAACCGCGAAGGCGGCCTTGGGAGCCGGGACGTCGGAAGGGAAGGAAGCCGCGGTCAGAACGGATATGCCGGCGGCTATGCAGGCAGCCGCGACGGCCGCGGCCAGAGCGGCTATTACGGAGGCCGTGACGGCGGAAGAGACGTCCGCGACGGCAGGAACCAGGGCGGCTATTTTGGCGGCCGCGAGGGCGGAAGAGATGGCAGCCGCGGTCAGAACGGATACGGCGGCGGGTATGCCGGCGTCCGGGACGGCAGAAGTCAGGGCGGTCTTTACGGCAGCCGTGACGGCAGGACTCAGAGCGGTTACTTTGGAGGCCGTGACGGTGGAAGGGACAACCGGGACGGCAGGAGCCAAGGCGGCGGCCTTTACGGCGGCCGCGAGGGCGGCTATGCCGGCAGCCGCGACAGCGGAAGAGACGGGGGCCGCGGGCAGGGCGGTTTCTCCGGCGCCCGGGACGGAAGTCGCGGGCAGGGCGGCCGCGGCGGACAGAGAGACGGGGCCAAATCCTTCGACTCGCCGCTGGCAGCGAAGCCCCAGAGCGGCCGCGCCCAGAAGAACGCGCACAAGAATGACCGTTATGATAAGAAAAATATAAATGAGGACGGCCTGAAGAAAGGGAAGTCCGCCGCGAACAAGCATCCCTTTATCATGCCTCAGAAGACGGCGGAGGCCAAGGTGGAGGATTCCATTAAGGTCATTACCCTGCCGGAGCGGCTGACGATCAAGGATCTGGCGGATAAGATGAAACTGCAGCCGTCCGCCATTATCAAGAAACTGTTCCTGAAAGGCACTATTGTCACTCTGAATCAGGAGATCGATTACGAACAGGCGGAAGAAATCGCCATGGAGTACGACGTACTCTGCGAACAGGAAGAAAAAGTTGACGTAATCGAAGAACTGCTGAAAGAGGACGAGGAGAACGAGGAGAATATGGTTGCCAGGCCGCCGGTTATTTGCGTCATGGGCCACGTTGACCATGGGAAAACATCGCTTCTGGACGCTATTCGCCAGACGAATGTGACTTCTCACGAGGCGGGCGGCATTACGCAGCATATCGGCGCGTATATGGTGGACATCCACGGCGAGAAGATCACATTCCTCGATACGCCCGGGCATGAGGCGTTTACGGCCATGCGGATGCGGGGCGCCCAGTCCACCGATATCGCGGTGCTGGTGGTGGCGGCCGACGACGGCGTCATGCCTCAGACGGTAGAGGCCATCAACCACGCGAGGGCGGCCGGCGTGGAAATCATTGTGGCGATCAATAAGATTGACAAGCCGAATGCCAATGTGGAGCGGGTGAAGCAGGAACTGGCCGAGTATGCCCTGATTCCCGAAGAATGGGGCGGCAACACCATTTTCGTGCCCGTGTCCGCTCATACGAAGGAGGGAATTCCGGAACTGCTGGAAATGATTCTGCTGGCGGCCGAGGTGAAGGAACTGAAGGCCAATCCGAACCGCAACGCCCGCGGGCTGGTCATAGAGGCGCAGCTTGACAAGGGCAAGGGCCCGGTGGCCACCGTGCTGGTGCAGAAAGGCACTCTCCGTGTGGGGGACAACGTAGCGGTGGGCGCCTGCTACGGCAAAGTCCGCGCTATGATGGATGATAAGGGAAGACGGGTCAAGGAGGCGACCCCGTCCATGCCGGTGGAGATTCTGGGACTGAACGGCGTCCCCGGCGCCGGCGAGATTTTCGTAGCGACCGACAGTGAAAGGGAAGCCCGCAGTTTCGCGGAGACATTCATTTCCGAGGGCAAGAACAAGCTGATTGAGGACACCAGGACCAAGCTGTCCCTGGATGATCTGTTCAGTCAGATCCAGGCCGGCAATGTAAAGGAACTTCCGATTATTGTCAAGGCGGACGTGCAGGGCTCCGTGGAGGCGGTGAGCCAGAGCCTGACCAAGCTGTCCAACGAAGAGGTTGTAGTGAAGGTGATCCACGGCGGCGTCGGCGCGATCAATGAGTCCGATGTGACACTGGCTTCCGCCAGCAACGCCATTATCATCGGATTCAACGTGCGTCCGGACGCGACGGCCAAGTCGGTGGCGGATCAGGAGAAGGTGGATATCCGCCTGTACCGGGTCATCTATCAGGCAATCGAGGATGTGGAATCCGCCATGAAGGGTATGCTGGATCCGGTCTTTGAGGAAAGGGTGATCGGCCACGCCGTTGTTCGCCAGATATTCAGGGCTTCCGGCGTCGGCACAATCGCCGGTTCCTATGTGCTGGACGGGAAACTGCAGAGAAATTGTTCCGTCCGCGTCAGCAGGAACGGCGAGCAGCTGTATGAGGGTCCGCTGGCCTCTTTAAAGAGGTTCAAGGATGATGTAAAGGAAGTCGCCGCCGGTTACGAGTGCGGGCTTTCTCTGGAGAAATTCAACGATATTCAGGAGGATGACCAGATCGAGGCGTATGCCATGGTGGAGGTTCCCCGGTAGGGTTTGTCCGTGACGGCCCGGCCGGCGTGCGGGAAAATGGCCGCGACATTCCCGACCGGGATCCGGTTTGCATGGCGGCGGGAAGTTTCGAACGGCCCGGCGTGCGGGAATGGCCGAGGCATTCCCGGCCGGGATCCGGTTTGCATGGCGGAGGGAAGTTTCGAACAGTCGGCCGGCGGGACGCGTCCCTTCCGGGAGGGGAGGAATATTATGCGCAAAAACAGCATCAAAAACACAAAGATCAATATGGAAGTCCAGAGAGAACTCAGCGAAATCCTCCGTATGCAGGTGAAGGATCCGAGACTGAAAGGCCCCATGGTTACTGTCGTGCGGGCGGAGGTATCGCCGGATCTCAAATACTGCAAGGTTTCGGTTAGCGTCCTGGGCGGTCCCGATGCCGCAAAACGGGTGATGGAGGGGCTGAATAACGCGTCCGGTTTCATCCGCCGCGAACTGGCGGCGCGGGTGAATTTGCGGAATACGCCGGAACTCCGGTTTATTCTGGATAACTCGATTGAATACGGCGTCCACATGACCCGGTTTATCGACGACGTGACGAAGGATTTGCGGGACGGTTCGGAAGAGACCGGCGGGGATGCTTCGGAAGGAATTGGCGGGGCCGGTTCGCAAACGTCCGCGCGCGTGGCCGCGGCGGGAACGGGATTTGACGGAAGGTGAGAGGAGGAGCCGAATGACGAGACTGGAGGAACTCATCCGCGGGGCCGGTTCCATCGCGATTCTGGGTCACAGGAACCCGGACGGGGACTGCATCGGCAGCTGTCTGGCGGCCCTCAGCTATATCGGGGAGCACGACCCGGAAAAGGATGTGACGGTTTACCAGGAGCCGGGACCGCGCAAGTATTCCTATTTGAAGGGATTCGATCGGATCTGCCATGAGGTTCCGGACAATCCGCATGTGGACCTGTGCATCTGCCTGGACGGTTCCGACCGTGATATGCTGGGGAAATTTGTCGTATTGCTGGATGGGGCCGCGAGATCGATCTGCCTGGACCACCATATGACGAATCCCGGCTACGCGCAGGAGAACCTTATTGTCCCGCAGGCCAGTTCCGCCTGCGAAGTTCTTTACACGCAGCTGAACGAGAAGGAGATCAGCAAAGAAACGGCCGCGTGTCTTTATACGGGGATCGTGACGGACAGCGGCGTTTTCAAATACAGCAATACTTCGGCCGCTACCATGCGGATCGCCGGGAAATTGATGGAAAAAGGCATCGATTTCGAAAGGATCATTGACGAGGCATTTTTCCGCAAGTCCTATCTCCAGACGCAGATTCTGGGGCGGGCGCTGCTGGAAAGCGTTTCCTTTCTGGACGGGGCCTGCATTTTCAGCGTGATCCGGAAGAAGGATATGGAATTTTACGGAGCGGAGAAAAGCGATCTGGACGGAATCGCGGAGCAGCTGCGCCTGGTGGACGGGGTGGAGGTTTCCATTTTCTTAAGCGAGTCCGCTCCGCTGGAATACAAGGTCAGTATGCGGTCCAAATCCTATGTGAACGTCGGCGAGATTGCCCGGTTCTTCGGCGGCGGCGGCCATCAGAAAGCGGCCGGGTGCACGATGACGGGCAGTGTCCACGATGTGATCAATAACCTGTCGGTCCGTATCGAGCCGCAGATCCGGCGGCATGAGCGGGAGAACGGAGATGTTTGAGGGCGTACTGAACGTATATAAGGAGCGGGGCTGTACTTCTCACGATGTGGTGGCCCGGCTCCGCGGTATTTTGAAAATGAAAAGGATCGGCCATACCGGGACCCTGGATCCGGACGCGGAAGGGGTCCTGCCCGTATGTCTGGGGCTGGCCACCCGGCTCTGCGGCATGATCGCGGATGAGGGAAAGGTTTACCGGACCGTGATGCTTCTGGGGACGGAGACGGATACGCAGGACGCGGGCGGACGCGTGCTGAGACAGCTGCCGGCGGATGTGACGGAAGAGGAGGTGCGCCGCGCGGTTCTGTGTTTTGAGGGGGGCTATGAGCAGGTTCCGCCCATGTATTCGGCCCGGAAGGTTAACGGACAGAGATTGTACGAACTGGCCCGGAAAGGAAAAACGGTGGAGCGGCAGCCCCGGCATGTGGAAATCCGCAGGATCCGGATCGAATCGGTGGAACTTCCCAGAGTCACAATGACGGTGTCCTGCTCCAAGGGAACCTATATCCGCACGCTTTGTTACGATATCGGCCGGAAGCTGGGCTGCGGCGCCTGCATGGAGAGTCTTCTGCGAACCGCCGCCGGACGCTTCCGCGTGGAAGACAGCCTGCGGCTCTCGGAAATCGAGGCACTGTACGACAGCGGAGAACTGGCCGGGCATGTGGTCCCCATTGAGCGGATGCTTGACGGGTATCCCGCCGCGAGGACGACGGCGGCGGGCGATCTCCCCGCCCGTAACGGGAACCCGCTGCGGCTGCCGCAGGCCGTGCTGCCGGACGGACCGGCTGACGGGATGGAGTACCGCCTGTATGACAGCGGCGGGACGTTTTTGGGAATATATGTATATGAAGCGGAGAAGGAACGCCTGAAACCGCGCCGGATGTTTATTTCGGCGGGGAGCGGCGGGCGAAAGCCGCAGGAGGAAGCCGCCCCGGTTTTGCGGGAGGAGGTCACTTCGGCTTCGCGGGAGGAGGCCGTCCCGGTTCCGCGGGAGGAGGCCGCTCCGGTTTTGCGGGAGGAAACGGCCCCTGTTTCGCGGTCGGAAGCCGCCCCGGTTCCGCGGGAGGAAACGGCCTCGATTCTGCGGGAGGAAGCCGCCCCGGTTCCGCAGGAAGAGGCCGCTCCTGTTTCGCGGTCG
>CAZPGD010000106.1:0-5448 GCA_964585865.1 uncultured Hungatella sp.
TGCCCGCCGCCGGACCGTCTGACGCGTCCGCCGTTTTCGCGGACCCCGCTGCCGGCACGTCCGCCGCCGCGCCCGCCACATCCGGCGCTTCCGCAGGCCCCGCTGCCGCCACATCCGCCGCCGCTCCCTCTGCCGCGCCCGCCACATCCGCCGCTTCATCCGCCACATCCGCCGCTTCCGCGGGTCCCGCTGCCGGCACATCCGCCGCACCCGGCACATCCGCCGCTTCCGCGAGTCCCGCCGCGTCCGGTCTGCCCGCGTCCGCCGCCGTTTCCTCGTATTTCGCCAAAATCGACTTGATGCGGACGATGGTGTAGAGAATGTACGGCCCCGTGTTCCCCTCAAACGAGGTGAAACGGTCGATATCGAACACGTAATCCTTCGATACCTGGTTCGACAGGTCGCCGTATTTCAGCGCGGCCAGCCCGATGGTCCGCGCCGTCCGCGCCGCTTCCCGTTCGTCCATGGTCCGGTTCTCCATGATCCGGCCGTAGGCCGCTTCGTCGATCTGCCGGATCAGATCTTCCAGACGCATGACCCCTCCGGCCCTTGTTTTAAACGGTTTGCCGTCTTTGCCGTTCATGGTCCCGCACATCAGGTGGACCAGCTTCGTCTCCGGCTTCACGTAGCCGGCCTTTCTCGCCACCCGGAAAACCTGCGTCATATGCAGTTCCTGCCGCTTGTCCGTAATGTAAATATATTCCGAGGGCGCATAGTCCCGCTCCCGTTCCAGGATCGTCCCCAGATCCGACGTGCCGTACAGCGCCGCGCCGTTCGATTTGCGGATGATGCAGGGCGGAAGTTCCTTCGGGTCGTCCGGCTCGGAAATATCCACGACCAGCGCGCCGTCGCTCTCGCGCGCCAGTCCCTTTTCCCGCAGATCCTGAATCAGCCACGGGATATAGGGGGCGGCGTCGCTCTCGCCTTTCCACAGGTCGAAGGTCACATGCAGGGCGCCGTAATTCTTTTTCAGATCCGGCAGCGACACGTTCATGATATGCCGCCAGATCGCCCGGTAGGGAGGAAACCCGTCCTGCAGTCTGCGGGTCGCTTCCTCGGCCCGGTTCTTAAAATCCGCGTCCTCTTTGGAGCGGGCGCTGGCCGCCGGATAAATCGCTTCCAGTTCGCCGAGCGTAAAGGGCGGCTCAGCCGGGTACTCTCCCGTAAACGTCTCGTCAAAATACGGCAGATCCGGCTTCCTGTCCCGCAATTCCTCGATAATCAGACCCATCTGCAGGCCCCAGTCGCCCAGATGGACGTCGCCGATCATGCGGTACCCCAGAAAATTCCCCAGGCGCTTGATACATTCGCCGATAATCGCCGTGCGCAGGTGCCCCACGTGGAGCGGTTTCGCCACATTGGCGCCGCCGTAGTCCACTATGATCGTCCGGCCGCCCCCTGTCTCCTCCGCGCCCAGCTTCTCCCCGGCCGCCATGCCGTTCAGATACGCGGCCAGCCAGTTCCCGTCAAGGCGCAGATTGATGAAGCCGGGCATGACCGCGCCGACTTCGGAAAACATGTCCGATCCCGCCAGCCGGGCCGCCGCGTCGTTCGCGATCTCGATGGGCTTCTTCCCGTACGCTTTCGCCGCCGCCAGCGCGCCGTTGCACTGGTACTCGCACAGATCCGGCCGGTTGGAGAGCGTCACTTTTCCGTAATCCGCGTCGTAACCGGCGGCTCGGAACGCTTCCCGCATCCGCCCGGTGATACAGTCCAGAATTTTTTCCAACTTTTTCGTCTCCCTTTCTGTCAAAAATACCCCTCCGGCACATCCACCGAAGGGGCGAATATCAAAGCGATCCGGCCCTGTCCCTAGACTCTCGACAGGTACTCGCCGGTACGGGTATCGATCTTGATTTTGTCGCCGACATTGACAAAGAGCGGCACAAACACGGTGGCGCCGGTCTCCACCACGGCCGGTTTCGTCGCGCCGGTAGCGGTATCGCCCTTAAAGCCCGGCTCCGTATCCGTAATCTCCAGTTCCACGAACAGGGGCGGTTCCACCGAGAATACCTTGCCGTTATACGAGCAGATCTTGCACGTCTCATTTTCCTTCACGAACTTCAGCGCGTCCCCGACCGTTTCCTTGCTCAGGGCGATCTGCTCATACGTATTTGTATCCATGAAATTGAATAAATCGCCGTCCGCGTACAGGTACTGCATGTCCACCCGGTCGATCCTCGCCGCCGGGAACTTCTCGGTGGGGCGGAAGGTTTTCTCCACCACGCCGCCGCTGATGACGTTCTTGATCTTCGTTCTGACGAACGCGGCTCCCTTGCCGGGCTTTACGTGCTGGAATTCCAGAACCTGATAGACGCTGCCGTCGATTTCCAGTGTGACGCCGTTCCTAAAATCACCTGCTGCTATCATAAGTAACGCTCCTCCTTAGACATAACTCGTCGTATTCTCTTCAATCAACCTTATTCTATACTAAAAGCGTTACGGTTTCAACTGTTTTTTCAGAAAAGTCCGTATCAATCCGCTCCCGCCAGACAGTTCTCCGCCCGCTCGCGCGCCTGCCAGCGCCGGGCCACGGAGAATGCCGCGCCGTCGAGAAGGAATTCCTCGCCATCGGCCGCGGGACGGATCAGCCACTCCCCTTCCAGATCGATCACGCCTTCCACGACGAAGGCGTCCTCCCCCAGAAGGACCGTCTCGCCCGCCGTATCCGTGCTGCCGAACAGCCGGTCCGACAACTCGCCGGACAGCAGGCAGAAGTTCCCGCCGCGGCTCAGTTCGCTGCCGCCGGACAGGAGCGTTTGCGGGTACGCCAGCCCGGCGCTGCCGCAGACGACGGAAACCGGGACCGTCCGGCGCCTCCCCGTACTCACGGAGAAGATCTCCGCCTGTTCGCGGATCTTCCATCCGACCATATCGAGGATCAGGCCGCCGCTCCGCTCCGCCTCCCGTTCCATCAGTTCCTCCAGCCGCACGTTATCCGTGCCGTACCCCCGGCAGTCCAGTTCGACGCGGCAGGGCGTCCGGAAACAGAGGATCCATCCGCCCCATGCCAGAAGCGCGGCGACCGCGGCTGTCAGAAGAACGGCGGCGGCGACCGCGGCGATCCGTTTCAGCGTTTTATTGTCCGCGCGTATTTTCCTGCTCATCTTTCGATCCGATCTACCGGCCGCACCCGGTCCCCCGCGGCAATGATCCGATTGGAATCCGTAATGACAAGATCCGCATCGTAGAGCAGGCCGTCCACCGCGACGTCCGTCTCCCCCTGATAAAGCACCGTCAGGCTCACCCGCTCCGCCCGGTACTCCTCACCCAGGATCGCCCTTTCGGGTCTGGCCGCCAGGCAGAAATACCCCATCATGTCCTTCCGGAGGGCGTCTAATGGGATCACCTTCGGAAACGGTTCGGACTGCTTTCGGCACTCGTAGGTTGTCACCGTGCCGATGGGAAGGCTTAAATCCGCCAGATCCGCCCGCAGGATCCCGGTTTCCCCGCCCAGCAGGTTCATCTCGCCGATCTTCGCCTCCACGCTCCGGCCGGTTCCCGGAATGGCGACCGTCAGAAGATCGCCCACCGACAGTTCCTGTCCTTCCTTGTCAAATTCCGCCTCCAGCATTACGCTGCCATAGGCGATCGACAGCCGCTCCTCCCCGGTGCTGACGCGGCCGGCCGCGACTTCCTGCGCGACCACGGTCCCGTCCCGGTCCGCCGCCACGCGGCCTTCCGCCTCCAGAATCGCGTCCACTTCTCCGATTTCCTCTTCTTTGTTTTCAATATCCATTTCCAGCAGACGGCAGCTGATCTCGGAGAGACGCTCCTGCTGCTGCCGGCTGAGCGCGGCGTACGCGTCGTTTTTTACCGCGACTTCCGCGTTCCACTGGGCGTCCTCCAGGCTTCTTTGCAGAGCCTTCAGCTTCTCTTCCTCCGCCGCCCAACTCTCCTCTTCCTGCGCTGCCGCGGCCTCATAGGATTCCCGCAGCGCCTCCTGGGACGAGGTTTCCCCTCTCTGGATCCGGTCCCACTGCTCCTCCGCCAGATCGCGGCTGTTCTCCATATCGTCCAGCTGCACTTCCCATTCCGCTTCCAGATCCTCCAGATCCTCCTGCGCCCGCGCAAGCTGCTTTTCCAGATTCTCCCGCGCGGTCTCGTCCTCCGTCCGCTCAAGCTGCGCCTGCAGATCCTCCGTTTTCCGCTCGGCCTCCCGCAGCGCCTGGTCCCGCGCCAGCCGCGCGGAGCGGATCTCGGAATGGACGGCGTCGATCTGCTGGCCCTGCTGCCGCATCAGTTCCTCCTCGGTCAGCTGCTGCCTGTCTTCGAAATCCCACCAAAGCTGATTCATTTTATCCTCGTGTTCCAGGCGCTTTTCCTCGTATTCCTGCTGCCCTTCCGCCAACTCCCGCTGCGCCAGGCTCAGTTCCCGGGCGGCCAGTTCCGACTGGGAAACCTGGCTGTACGTTTCGGCGGAAATCTGCTCGCTTTCCAGATTCAGCCGCAATTTCTGCAGTTCCCGTTCCAGTTCCTCTTTCTTCCGCGAAACGGACGCCATCTGGAAACGGAACAGTTCGTCGCCCGCCTTCACCCGGCTGCCTTCCGTGACCGCCACCGATTCCACCCGCAGTCCCGGATAGACGGAGCAGAAAGCGGTCTCCTGCTCTTTCACCGTCCCGCTTCCCGTAACGACCGTCTGCACGGCCTTTTTCGTGGCGTAGGAAGTCAGCACCCGGGGAACCGTGACGCTGTCGTAAATCCTGGATGCCACCGTGCAGAACATCATAAAAAGGAAAAATCCGGCCAGTAACACGCGGTACCGTCTGCGTCTTTTCTCCATTTCCGCCCCTCTCCTTCCGTCCGTGCCGTTTTCCGGACACGGCCTATTCTTTCACGCCGTAAGCCGCGATCCCCTGTTCCAGTTCGTTCTGGCAGTTTAAGTACAGCAGAACCGGCGGCGCCATCATGACCAGACCGGCGGCGAAAGCGGCGGCCGCCTTATCCGCGGCAATCGTCGGCAGATACAGCGACAGCGGCCACAGAACCTCGTCCTTTAAAAATGCCGACGGCTGCTCCATGGCGTTCCAGCTGTCCAGAAAACCCAGGATCATGGCCGTGACGACGCCGGCCCGTCCGACGGGGAGGCCGATATGGAAAAACGTCCGGATCTCTCCCGCCCCGTCGAGATACGCGGCTTCCAAAAGCGCGTCGGGGATCGTCTCGAACGATTTCGTCATGATAAATACGGGAAACGTCGACCAGATGCCGGGGAGGATCAGCGCCAGATGCGTATTCAGCAGCCCCGCCCCGTCCAGCACGAGATAATTGGACACCTGCGTTACCTGGAACGGCAGAACCATAAGGAGCACGTAAAGCAGAAACAGCGCCCGTTTCCCCCGAAAGGAATACCGCGCGAACGCCCAGGCCGCCGGCGCCCCCACCAGAAGCTGCCCGAGCAGCATGGGGAAAACCTGTATGCAGGAATTCCAGAACATCACGAAG
>CAZPGD010000106.1:5458-5932 GCA_964585865.1 uncultured Hungatella sp.
CGGCGCGAGGGACGGATAGGACGGGAGCAGGGCGGCGCGCACCCGGTCCGTGCCCGCGCCGAGCGGTTCCTGATAGCGCCACAGCAGTTCGTCCTCCGGCATGAAGGAGGCCGCGGCCATCAGAAGGACCGGGACCCACACCGTGAGGCTGACACAGACGAGCAGCGCCGTCCGCAGGTATTTCTTTATCCGTTTGCCCGGAACCGTCATTTTACGTCTCTTCCTTTCTTCCTCCCCGGCCGCGGAGGTTTGCGTTTCTTCGCTTCTTTCTCCCATTCTGCGAAGGTTTACTCCTCTTCCCTTTTCCTCCCTCGCCGCGAAGGTTGCGTTTCTTTGTTTCTTTCTCTCCCGCCGCGAAGGTTTGCGTTTCTCCGTTTTTCACTCCCGCGCCGCGGCGGATTACATCTCTTCCCTTTTCCTCCCGCGCCGCGGCGGATTTCTCCGGAATCCGGGGACCGCGGCGGTCAGCCCCGC
>CAZPGD010000107.1:0-5855 GCA_964585865.1 uncultured Hungatella sp.
GCGAGGCCGATGATCGTATTCGATACGGTCCGCCGGTATTTTGAGTACAAGGGATACGAGGTAAATTACGTATCGAATTTTACCGACGTGGACGACAAGATCATTAACAGGGCGCTGGAAGAGGGCGTTGACGCGACCGTGATCTCGGAACGTTTCATCCGGGAATGCAAAAAAGACATGGAGGGGCTGAATGTCAGACCCGCCACGACCCATCCGCAGGCAACAAAAGAAATCCCGGGAATGCTGGATATGATCAATACCCTGATTGAGGGAGGACACGCTTATGTGGCCGCCGACGGAACCGTTTATTTCCGGACGGCCTCGTTTCCGGAGTACGGCAAGCTGTCCCATAAGAATCTGGACGAGCTTCAGTCCGGGTTCCGCGAAATCAAGGTAACGGGCGAGGAGGGAAAGGAATCCCCGGCCGATTTTGTGCTCTGGAAGCCCAAAAAGGAAGGGGAGCCGTACTGGGAGTCTCCCTGGTGCGAGGGCCGTCCCGGCTGGCATATCGAATGTTCCGTAATGGCCAAACGCTACCTGGGCGACGAGATCGACATCCATGCCGGCGGCGAGGATCTGATTTTCCCCCATCATGAGAATGAGATCGCGCAGAGCGAGTGCGCGAACGGAAAGCCCTTCGCCAGATACTGGATGCACAACGGATTTTTGAACATTGATAATAAGAAAATGTCGAAATCCCTGAACAATTTCTTTACCGTAAGGGAAATCAGCGAAAAATATGATCTGCAGGTGCTGCGTTTCTTTATGCTGAGCGCCCACTACCGCAGCCCGCTGAATTTCAGCGCCGATCTGATGGAAGCCTCCAAGAACGGTCTGGAGCGGATCCGCACGGCGGTGGAAAAGCTGCGGGAGGCGGAGCAGCGGAGCGGAGCGGAGAAACCGGGTGCGGCGGAGCAGGGAAGCGGAGCGGAGAAACCGGGCGCGGCGGAACAGCAGAGCGAAGCGGAGAAGCCGGGCACGGCGGAGCGCGGCGCCTCCGGAGAGGCGGGCAGCGAACGGGAGCGGGCCCTGACGGAAGAGCAGAAAGCCCTGGTTGCCAAATTCGAGGCGGCCATGGACGATGATTTTAATACGGCGGACGCGCTGTCCGCGATCTTTGAATTGGTCAGACTAGCCAATACGACGGTCTCCGCGGGCAGCAGCAAAGCCTGTATAACTTCACTGAGAGAGACGATTGAGAAACTTTGCGGCGTGATGGGGATCATTACGGAAGTCCGGCACGAGGCTCTGGACGAAGAGATTGAAAATATGATCGAGGCCCGCCAGCAGGCCAGAAAAGCGAAGAATTATGCTCTGGCGGACGAAATCAGGGAGAAATTGCTGGGCATGGGAATCATTCTGGAAGATACCCGGGAAGGTGTGAAATGGAAAAGGGCCTGATCGGCGGGTTTTTCCGCATCGGCAGGGGCGGGCGGATAAAGAGCGGCCCTCTCGGCGGTACGGACGGGACGAAGCAAGACGGCGGAAAGCGGGAAGAGGAAATATCCGTCTCCGCGGAGAGCATTCCGCCTGCCGGCAAAACGGAAGAGACGGCTGGACTGCCGGAATATTTCAAGAGCCGCTTCCATCTCCGGGAGGTAGACGCTTCCGCGTATTCGCCGCTGGTGCTGGCCTATATCGGCGACGCCGTATATGAGGTCATGATCCGCACCCGTATTGTCAACCGGGGCAATATGCAGGTCAGCAAAATGCACCGTTATGCCGCCAGTCTGGTACAGGCCGGCACCCAGGCGCGGATGATCCGTCTGCTGGAACCGGAACTGACCGGCGAGGAGGCGGCGGTTTACAGGCGGGGAAGGAACGCCAAGTCCGCCACCGGTGCCAAGAACGCGTCCGTGATTGATTACCGCACGGCGACCGGGTTCGAGGCGCTGGTGGGGTACCTGTACCTGAGCGACCGTTTCGACCGGCTTGCGCAGCTGGTGGGACGCGGTCTGGAGCGGATAGGAGAACTGGAAAATGAATGAAAGGGACGAAAGAAAGCGTGCCGGGCAGGAGAGGCGAACCGCCGGCGCAAGGCGTGCTGAACGGGAAAAGCGGGAAACCGGCGGAGAACGTGCCGGACAGAAGGAACGGGAAACCGGCGGGGAACGTGCTGAACGGGAAGAGCAGGAAACCGGCGGGGAGCAGGAAGAACGGGAAACTGACAGGAAGCGCGCCATGCAGGAAGAGCAGAATGCCGGCGGGGAGCAGGAGGACGCTTCCTTTATAGAAGGGCGCAACGCGGTGATCGAGGCTTTCCGTTCCGGAAGAACGATCGACAAGCTGTACGTGCTGGACGGCTGCAAGGACGGGCCCGTGCAGACAATCGTCCGCGAGGCGAGGAAGCATGACGTGGTCCTTCGTTTTGTGGCGAAAGAGCGGCTGGACCAGCTGTCCCGCACCGGCCGGCACCAGGGTGTGATCGCTCAGTCGGCGGCCTACGGATACGCGACGGTCGAAGAGATTCTGAACCGCGCGAGGGAGAAGGGCGAGCCGCCTTTCCTTATCCTTCTGGACGGCATTGAAGACCCCTATAATCTGGGCGCGATCATCCGCACCGCCAATCAGGCGGGCGCGCACGGGGTGATTATTCCCAAACGGCGGGCCTCGGGCCTGACTGCTACCGTGGCCAGGACTTCCGCCGGCGCGCTGAATTACACGCCGGTGGCAAAGGTGACGAATCTGACCGCCGTTATCGAACAGCTGAAAATGGAAGGGATCTGGTTCGTGTGCGCCGACATGAAGGGAGATCTGATGTATGATCTGGACCTGACGGGTCCTGTCGGACTGGTGATCGGCGGCGAAGGGGAAGGGGTCGGCAAACGGGTGCGCCAAAGCTGCGATATGTGCGCGGCCATTCCCATGCGGGGCGATATCGGTTCGCTGAATGCCTCCGTTGCCGCCGGTATCCTGTCCTATGAAATACTGCGGCAGAGGATGTACCGCCGGAAGGGCATTTCCTGAGAATACGGCAGGCGGCATCTATCATGGAAAAGCGGAAAAAGGAGACTGCGAAAATGATAACGGACAAGCGGAAAGTAGTTCTGGTCGGCACCGGAATGGTGGGGATGAGTTACGCCTACTGCCTTCTGAACCAGACGGCCTGTGACGAACTTGTTTTGATTGATGCGGACAGGAAACGGGCCGAAGGGGAAGCCATGGATCTCAATCACGGACTGGCGTTCGCCGGCGCGAATATGCGCATTTACGCGGGAACGTATGAGGATTGCCGGGACGCGGACATCGTCACGATCTGCGCCGGCGTGGCCCAGCGGCCGGGAGAGACACGGCTGGATCTTCTGAGGCGCAACGCGAAGGTGTTCCGCTCCGTCGTAGAACCGGTCGCGGCTTCCGGCTTCAACGGGATTTTTCTGGTCGCCACGAATCCCGTGGATATCATGACCAGGATCACCTACGATCTGTCCGGTTTCAACGCGGGCCGGGTGCTGGGGAGCGGAACGGCCCTGGATACGGCCAGGCTCCGCTACCTGCTGGGCGAATATCTGGGCGCGGATCCGCGCAACATTCACGCTTACGTCATGGGCGAGCACGGGGACAGCGAATTTGTGCCCTGGAGCCAGGCGTATCTGGCCACAAAACCGGTCACGGAACTGTGCGGCGGCCCCGGGGACGTGTGCATGGAGCGGATGAACGAGATCGCGGCCGAGGTCCGGGGAGCGACCTATAAAATCATTGAGGCCAAGAAGGC
This sequence comes from uncultured Hungatella sp., assembly GCA_964585865.1. Taxonomy (GTDB): domain Bacteria; phylum Bacillota; class Clostridia; order Lachnospirales; family Lachnospiraceae; genus UBA3402. Next base: position 3,713 of record CAZPGD010000107.1, read on the forward strand.
CACCTACTACGGGATCGGCATGGCGCTGACCCGCATTACCAGGGCGGTCCTTGGCAATGAAAACAGCGTGCTGACCGTTTCCGCGATGCTGAAAGGTGAATACGGCCAGAAAGAGGTGTTCGCGGGCGTTCCCTGCATCATTAACCGCAGCGGCGTCAAGCGTGTGCTGGAACTGAACCTGCACGAGGACGAACAGCGCCGGATGGAAGATTCCTGCCGCATCCTCAGGGAAAGTTATGACGCGATGAGATAACCGGCGGATAACCGGCGGAATGGAGATTGCGATGAGAGAATGTGGCATATTGCTGCCGGTGGCCAGCCTTCCGTCCCGGTACGGCATCGGCGCGTTTTCGAGAGAAGCGTATGATTTTATCGACGATTTGAAAGAAGCCGGCCAGAATTACTGGCAGATCCTGCCGTTAGGGCCTACCGGCTACGGCGATTCTCCGTACCAGTCGTTTTCCGCGTTTGCCGGGAACCCGTATTTTATTGATCCGGAGCAGCTGATCGGGGACGGCCTTCTGACGGCGGAGGAATGTGACGGCGCCTGTTTCGGGCAAGGCAGCCGGTACGTGGATTACGGGGCGGTTTACGCCGGTCGTTTTCCCGTGCTGAAGAAAGCTTACATCCGCTGGAAGGAGCGGACGGAGGCGGCCGGAGAGGACGTCGACGCGGTCCTGACGAAGGATCTTTGTGAGGAGACGAAAGAATACTGCCTGTACGCGGCGGTGAAACGGTCTTTCGGCGAAAAAAGCTGGGACGAGTGGGACGAGGATATCAGGCTGCGGGAACCGGAGGCGCTTGGCCGTCTCCGGAAGGAACTGAAAGAGGAAATCCGTTTTTATGAGTTCCAGCAGATGATGTTCGGGAAGCAGTGGAAGGCTCTGAAGGAATACGCGCACAGCCGGGGGATCCGCATTATCGGAGATATCCCCATTTACGTGGCGTTTGACAGCGCGGACAGCTGGTTCCATCCGGAACTGTTTCAGTTCGATGAGCGGCTGCGGCCCACGGCGGTGGCCGGAGTGCCGCCGGACGCGTTTTCCGATACGGGGCAGCTGTGGGGGAACCCGCTCTACCGCTGGGATTACCATGAAAAGACCGGTTTCGCCTGGTGGATGCGGCGGCTGCGGTATTGTTTCGATCTGTATGACGTGGTGCGCATCGACCATTTCCGCGGTTTTGAGAAATATTACGCGGTTCCCGCGGGCGCGGAATCGGCCGTGAAGGGCAAATGGGAAAAGGGCCCCGGGTTTGCGTTTTTTGAAAAAATGAAAGAGGTATTCGGCAGTCCGGACATTATCGCGGAGGATCTGGGGCTTCTGACGCCGGAAGTGCTGGAGCTTGTGGAGAGGACCGGATTTCCCGGCATGAAAGTGCTGCAGTTCGCGTTTGATTCCGGGGAGAAGAACCCGTATCTGCCCTGCTATTATCCGAAAAACTGCGTGGTTTACACGGGAACGCATGACAATGACACGTTGCGCGGCTGGTATGACACCGTTTCCCCGTCCGTGCGGAGGTTCGCGGCGGAGTATATGCACAACGGGAATACGCCATGGGATGAGATGCACTGGGATTTCATTCGTCTGGCCGTTTCCAGCGCGGCGGATCTGTGCGTGATCCCGATGCAGGACTATCTGGGGCTTGGGTGGGAGGCCAGAATCAATACTCCGTCCACGCTGGGCGGCAACTGGGAATGGCGCATGAAGAAAGGCGAGTTTACGCCGGAACTTAAACGCAGGTGCAGGGAAATCAACCGGCTTTACGGCCGCGTGGGAGCGCGCGGACCGGAGAAACGGGAAGACAAAGGGAAAAAGGAATGTGAAAATCCGGCTCCGGAACGCGAGGCGAACGGAGCCGTGGCCGGAGCAAAAACAGCCGGCGCAAACGTGACCGGTTCGCAAACGGGCGGCGTAAACATAGCCGGTCCGCAAACGGGCGGCACATGGCAGCCGGTATCTGTTTCCCGGGAAGAGGCACTGTCGTAACAGCGCGGCGGCGGGGCGGGTGTCCGGGTGGCGCGGCGGTACAGCCGGGCGGCCCGGCGGCGGGGAACGTCCGTCAAGCCGGCGCGGAAGCGGGAGGGATAGCGGTATGACGAGAGAAGAGGTTCTGAAGTATGTGAAGGAGAACTACCGCGTGG
>CAZPGD010000108.1:0-5840 GCA_964585865.1 uncultured Hungatella sp.
CAGTCCTCCATTTTGAAATATTTAATCGGGGGCGGCGGCCCGTTCTGCACCGGGCCGCCGTCCGGTAAATCCAATTTCCGCCGTTATAATTGTATAACAGAGCGGGGCGGATTTCAAGCAGATTTTTATCTTTACATCTCCAAAATTATGGGATACAATAAGCCGGAAGGGAGAATCAATGGCCATGGGACTTGAATTTATCAGTAAACTTCCGACCCCGGAAGAAATCCGGGAACAATTTCCGCTGCCGGCCGGCCTGGAAGCCGTGAAGGAAAAGAGAGACAGGGAAATCCGCGACGTGCTGACGGGAGCCGACAGCCGCTTCCTGGTGATTATCGGGCCCGGTTCGGCGGATCATGAGGATCCGGTGCTGGAATACGTGAGCCGCCTGGTGTCCGTCCAGGAGAAGGTGAAGGACCGGCTGATCCTCATTCCCCGCGTCTATACGAATAAACCGCGCACCACCGGCGAGGGCTACAAGGGGCTCCTGCACCAGCCGGACCCGGAGAAAAAGCCGAATATGTACGAAGGGATCATCGCCATCCGCCGCATCCATATGCGGGTGATCCGGGAAACCGGCCTGACGACGGCGGACGAGATGCTCTATCCGGAGAACCTGCTTTACCTGTCGGACCTGATGTCCTATATCGCCGTGGGCGCCCGCTCCGTGGAGAACCAGCAGCACCGGCTCGTGGCCAGCGGCTGCGACGTGCCGGTTGGAATGAAGAACCCGACCAGCGGCGACCTGAGCGTGATGCTCAATTCGGTGGTGGCGGCCCAGGGGGCCCACGAGTTCATTTTCCGCGGCTGCGAAGTCCATACGCCCGGGAATCCGCTGACCCACACGATCCTGCGCGGCGCGGTGAACAAGCACGGGCAGTACCTGCCCAATTACCATTATGAAGACCTGATCCTTCTGCACCGGCTCTACGAGGAGCGGGACGTGCAAAACAGGGCCTGCATCGTGGACGCCAACCATTCCAATTCCGGCAAGCTGTATAAAGAGCAGATCCGCATCGTCAAAGAAGTGCTCCACAGCCGCCGGCACTCTCCCGAAATCAGCCGGATGGTGAAGGGCGTGATGATCGAGAGTTATCTGGAGGAAGGGAGCCAGCGGATCGGGGAGCACTGCTACGGCAAGTCCATCACCGACCCCTGCCTGGGGTGGGAGGACTCGGAACGGCTGATTTACGATATCGCGGAAGGACTGTAAACGGCGCCGGACGAACAGCGTGCCCGCACGTTCCGGGGCACGCACCGCCAATGTCCCGTCAGGGCTGCATCGTCTGCAGCGCCGGGACCAGCCGGGTCACGGCGAAATAGCCGATCACGATGATTCCCAGAACGATCCGGTAGTACCCGAACAGTTTGAAATCATTCCTGCGGATATAACTCATCAGGAAACGGATCGAATAGACGGAGACCAGGAAAGCGACCGCCATGCCGAAGAGCAGAAGGAACGCTTCTCCCGCCGTAAAATGGAAGCCGAATTTGATCAGCTTGACCAGACTGGCGCCGAACATGACCGGGATCCCCAGAAAGAAGGAGAACTCCGCGGCCGCCTCGCGGGAACAGCCCAGAATCATCGCTCCCAGAATGGTCGCCCCCGAGCGCGAGGTTCCGGGCACCAGGGACAGCGTCTGGAACAGGCCGATCAGAAGCGCCAGACGCAGGGAAATCTGCTCGACCCGGTCCGTTTCGGGGCGCCTGCCGTAGTTCCTGTTTTCCACTATGATAAACAGAACGCCGTAGACGATCAGCGCCGCCGCCACGACAAACGGCCCCCTCAGGTGCTCTTCCATCCAGTCGTCCAGCGGGATGCCGACCAGCGCCGCGGGCAGGCAGGCGATTATGACCTTCAGCCATAAAATCAGCGTATGGGCCTTGACGCCCACCCGCTCCGACGATCTCCCCAGAGGGATCGGCAGCGGAATAATATCGTTTCTGGCCCCTCTCCGGGTGCGGTACGCTTTCGTCCGCACGGTAAGCGCGCGGTCCGGACCGCCGAAACCGAGCGGAACCTTCTGGACCGTCTGTTCCAGACATTTGCCGCGGATCGCCGTAAACGGGAACAGTTTCGGGAAATACAGCACAACCACCGCCAGCATCGCGCCCAGCTGGATCACCACCAGAAATACTTCCTTAAACTCCGGCGTGACGTTCAGCCGGATCAGTTCGTCCAGCAGGATCATATGGCCGGTGCTGCTGATGGGGAGCCATTCGGTAAAGCCTTCCACGATTCCAAATACCAAAACTTTTAACAACTCTATGATGTTCATCCTGTTTCTCTTTCTCCGTTCCGGGCCGTTTATGCCGCGTCTTTATAGTGTTGTGGTCAAATGACGCCGAAGGCGGGTCGTAAAGTCATTCGTCCGCCGGCACGTGAACATGCCGCGGATTCTGAGCCTCGGCCCCGGCATCATGGAAGTCAATATTTTCAATCTGCCAGTCGATGCCGGCGACTCCGTGACTTTCCAGAAAATCGTTGCACTGACTGAAATGACGGCAACCGAAGAACCCGCGGTACGCGGACAGCGGACTCGGATGCGGGGCTTTTAAGACCAGGTGCTTCGGGTTGGTCAGCATGGGAATCTTGCTCTGCGCGGGTTTCCCCCACAGCATATAGACGATGGGGCGGTCCTGATCGTTTACCGCGCGGATGATCGCGTCGGTAAACTGCTCCCAGCCCCTTCCCTGATGCGAATTGGCCTGGTGGGCGCGGACCGTCAGCACGGTGTTCAGAAGCAGGACGCCTTCTCTGGCCCATTTGACCAGATACCCGTTGTTGGGAATATAGCAGCCCAGATCGTCATGCAGTTCCTGATAAATGTTGAGCAGAGACGGCGGGATCTCCCTCTGGTCGGGAAGCACGGAAAAACAGAGGCCGTGGGCCTGGTGCTCGTTGTGATAGGGGTCCTGTCCCAGAATCAGCACCTTTACCTCGGCCAGCGGCGTTAAATGCAGCGCGTTAAAAATGTCGTCCGCGGGCGGATAGATAACCCTCGTGCGGTATTCCTGATTGACGAAATTGTACAGTTCCCGATAGTAGGGTTTGCGAAATTCGCCGCCGATGGCCGGCAGCCAGTCGTTTTGGATTGCGCCCATATTTTCCTCTCCCCGCGTTTCCCTTCTCTTCTTCCGTTCCGTCCGTCCACGGAACGTCCCGTTCCTTTCTGACCGGTACTCTGCTCCCCGAAGCGTGGGTCACATCCTGACCGGCACTCCGCGGGACGCCAGGTATGCCTTCAGATCCATTATTTCCAACTCTTTATAGTGAAAAAGAGAGGCGGCCAGCACCGCGTCGGCTTTCCCCGCGGTCAGCGCATCGTAAAAATGCTCTTTCGTCCCGGCGCCGCCGGAAGCGATCACCGGAACGGATACGCTGTCCGCGACCAGAGCCGTCAGTTCGTTGTCATAGCCCGCCTTTGTGCCGTCGCAGTCCATGCTGGTCAGCAGGATCTCTCCCGCTCCCAGCCGGTCGGCCCGCGCCGCCCATTCCAGCGCGTCCAGACCGGTATCGATCCGGCCGCCGTTCTTGTAGACGTTCCAGCCGCTCCCGTCCTCTCTCCGCCTGGCGTCGATGGCGACGACCACGCACTGCCTGCCGAATTTATCGGCGGCGTCGGAAATCAGCCGCGGGTTATTGATAGCGGAAGAATTGATCGAAATCTTATCCGCGCCCTCGCGAAGGAGCATACGGAAATCGTCCACCGTGCGGATCCCGCCGCCCACGGTAAAGGGAATGAATACGGTCTCCGCCACTCGCCGGACCATGTCCGCGACGGTGGCGCGGTTGTCCGCGGACGCGGTAATATCGAGAAACACCAGCTCATCCGCCCCCGCCTTATCGTAGGCGGCGCCGATCTCCACCGGATCCCCGGCGTCCCGCAAATTGACAAAATGAACTCCCTTGACGACCCGGCCGTCCCGGACGTCCAGGCAGGGAATAATCCGCTTCGTTAGCATGTCTGTCTCCACTCGTTCACCGGGCGGGCGTCCGCGCGGCCGGAACGAACCGACCGGCGCCGCACAACGGGACTTCGGGTCTGTCTCACCGCGCGGCCGCGCCGGAGCAGGCGATGAAATTTCTCAGGATGCGCAGCCCCACTTCCCCGCTCTTTTCCGGATGGAACTGGCAGGCAAAGATATTTCCCTTTTCAACGGCGGCGTGGATCCGCGTACCGTAACAGGCGGAAGCCGCCACAATCGATTCCTCTTCCGCTTTCAGATAGTAGGAATGTACGAAATACACGTAGGAATGCTGCGGTATCCCGCGAAACAGCCGGCTCCCGGGCGAAATATCGAGGGAGTTCCAGCCCATATGGGGGATTTTAAGCCCCGCTTGGTCCGGGATCCGCAGGATACGGCCCTTCAAAATCCCCAGCCCTTCCGCGCCCGGGCTTTCCTCGCTGCTTTCAAACAGCAGCTGCAGCCCCAGGCAGATCCCCAAAAACGGTCTGCCCCCGGCGGCCGTTTCGCGAATCACATCCGTCAGTCCGTACTGATCCAGACGCTCCTTCGCGTCGCCGAAAGCGCCGACACCGGGAAGGATCACACGGTCCGCCTCCCGGATTTCCCGGCGGTCCCGCGTGATAACGGCCGGTTCGCCCAATGCCTCGAGAGCCTTCTGTACACTTCTCAGATTCCCCGCGTCATAATCGATAATTGCCGTCATGTCCGCCAGCGCCCCATAATCTCCTAAAATCCATATCCGCCCATGCGCCGCCGGCGCACCGCGTCCCGCAATCACCGGCAGTATCCGCAAAACGCGCCGCTTTCTGCGGCCGCGCCGCCTTTTTGCTCATTCCGCCCGCTGCCAGAATCATAACATGCCCAATCCGCGATGTCAAATATATTCGGAAACGCGAACTGTCTCAGAGCGCGGGACCGGAACCGCGGGCTTTTTAAAGACGGCACCGTACCGCCTTTGCGCGGCCCGCATACCGCCGGGAATTTTACCGTTCCTTTAGGATTCCGGCAGCCCGCGCCAGGTGCCGCGCAAGGATCGCGGTCGTCACCGCGCCGACGCCGCCGGGAACCGGCGTGGCCATCGCCGCCTTTTCCCGTATGGACTCAAAATCCACATCCCCGCAGAGTTTCCCGTTCTCGTCCGTATGGATCCCGACATCGATCACAACCGCGCCGTCCCCCACAAAATCCCCGTTCAGCATTTTCGCTTTTCCGGCCGCCGCTACCAGAATCTCCGCCTGGCGGCATACCGCCGCCAGATCCGCCGTTTTGGTGTGACAGATCGTGACCGTGGCGTTTTCCCGCAGCATCAGCATGGAAAGGGGCCTGCCCACTACCAGGCTCCGCCCGACAATCGTGACCCGCTTCCCGCTTATGGGAACCTCGTTCGCCCTCAGAATCTCAACCACCGCCTCCGCGGTACAGGGCGCAAATCCCGCGGCGTCTCCCGCGAAAATTTTCGCCATGTTTACGGGGGAAAGCCCGTCCAGATCCTTGCGCGGATCGATCATTTCCGCGATATCCGTCCGGCAAATCTGCCCGGGCAGAGGCAGAAGCACGAGGATGCCCGCCACATCCGGGTCCTCGTTCACCGTCCGGAAAGCCGCTTTAAAATCTTCATTCGTAATATCCCCGGGGAAGGCATACGACCGGGCCCGGAGCCCGAAATCCGCCATCTTTTTCATGGCGCCGCGCTCGTACGACAGATCGTCCGGCTTCTCGCCCGCCCGCACAATCGCCAGCTGCGGGGCCGGACCCGGATGGACCGCCAGCGCCGCTCGCACCTCATCCTTTATTTTCGCGGACACTTCCGCGCCTTTTAGAATCCTCATATCCCGTTTTTCCTCACTTTCCCGCTGCCGCTCCCGCAT
>CAZPGD010000109.1:0-3818 GCA_964585865.1 uncultured Hungatella sp.
GAAGAAAGCGCGGCGGACGCGCCGTCCCACAGGACCAAAGAAGAAAGCGCGGCGGACGCGCCGTCCCACAGGATTACGGAAAAAAGCGGGACGTTCGGCGCGTACCGGAAGCGCAGCGGCAATCCGGACGTCCTGTACGGCCGCGATTTTGAGGATCATTTCATCGAGATTAAGGATATCGACGGCTCGCAGGGCGAAGTGACTTTCCGCGGAAGGATCATTTCCGTGGACAAACGGCCGCTGAAGAACGGCAAGATTCTCGTGATTTTCGACGTTACCGATCTCACCGATACGATTTCCGTGAAGATTTTCGCGGGAGAGGAAGCAATGCCGGACATCGACCGGGCCGTCGTCCGGGATCAGTTTATCAAAATCAGGGGCATGACCGCGATTGACCGCTTCGATAAGGAACTGGCCGTCGCTTCCGTGTCGGGCATGAAAAAATGTGAGAATTTTCTGGAAACGCGCACGGACAACAGCCCCGTTAAGCGCGTGGAACTTCACTGCCATACGAAAATGAGCGACATGGACGGCGTCTCCGACGTGGGGGATCTCATACGGCGCGCGAAGAAATGGGGGATGCCGGCCATTGCCATTACAGATCACGGCGTGGTGCAGGCTTTTCCGGACGCCGGCCACGTTTTGGAGAAAAACGATCCTTTTAAAATCCTTTACGGAGTGGAAGGGTACCTGGTTGACGATTTGAAACGGCTGGCGGAGCGGCCGCGCGGGCAGAGTCTGGATGGCACATTTGTGGTATTCGATATCGAGACGACCGGCTTCAGCCCGCAAAACGACCGTATCATTGAGATCGGGGCGGTGAAAATAAGCGGCGGGACGGTGACGGAGAAATTTTCTTCCTTTGTGAATCCCGATACGCCCATTCCCTTCCGCATCGAGCAGCTGACGGGAATCAGCGACGCCATGGTACTGCCCGCGCCGAAAATCGACCGGGTGCTTCCGGAGTTTCTGAAATTCTGCGAAGGGGCGGCTCTGGTGGCGCACAACGCCTCTTTCGATGTCAGTTTTATCGACCGCAACGCGAAGCAGCTGGGTCTGCCGTTCGCGCCTACGGTGCTGGACACCATGTCGCTGGCGCGCCTCCTGCTGCCGCAGCTGAACCGTTTCAGGCTGGATACGGTGGCCAAGGCCCTGAATATTTCTCTGGAGAACCATCACCGCGCCGTGGACGACGCCGGCTGTACGGCGGAAATATTCATGGAATTCGTCAGTATGCTGAAAAAGCGGGGGATTTTCGACGTGGACGCGCTGAACGGTCTGGGGGTCACGGACCGTGACCAAGTGAAGAAACTTCCCGCCCATCATGTGATCCTGCTGGCGAAAAATGATGTCGGGAGAACGAACCTTTACCGGCTTATTTCCCGTTCCCATATCGACTATTTTTACCGGAACCCGAGGATTCCCAAAAGCCTGCTGAACCGCTACCGGGAAGGGCTGATTGTCGGCTCCGCCTGCGAGGCGGGCGAACTCTATCAGGCCCTGCTGCGCGGCGTGCCGGACGATCAGATCGGGGAAATCGTGAATTTCTACGATTATCTGGAAATCCAGCCCCTGGGCAACAACGCGTTCCTTCTTGAGGACGAGGAAAGCGTGATCCGCGGCGAAGAGGATCTGAAGGAAATGAACCGCAGAATCGTCCGCCTGGGCGAGTTGTTCCGTAAGCCGGTCTGCGCCACCTGCGACGTTCATTTCCTGGACCCGGAGGACGAGATTTACCGCAAAATCATCATGGCGGTCCGGACCTATGAAAACAGCGACCGGCAGGCGCCCCTCTATCTGCGCACCACGGACGAAATGCTCAGGGAATTCGAATATCTGGGTCCGGAGAAAGCCTATGAGGTGGTCGTCGCCAACACGCGCAAAATCGCGGATATGTGCGAGCCCATTTCTCCTGTCCGCCCCGATAAATGCCCGCCGGTGATCGAGGACTCGGACGCGACTCTGCGCAAAATCTGCTACGAGAGGGCCCGCGAGATGTACGGCGAGGATCTGCCGGAGATCGTGACGGAGCGTCTGGAAAGGGAGCTGAACTCCATCATTTCCAACGGTTTTGCCGTTATGTATATCATTGCCCAGAAACTGGTGTGGAAATCCAATGAGGACGGCTACCTGGTCGGCTCCCGCGGCTCGGTCGGGTCCTCCCTCGTGGCCACCATGGCGGGGATCACGGAGGTGAACCCCTTAAGCCCGCACTACTATTGTCCCGCGTGTCATTTTACGGATTTTGACTCGCCGGAAGTAAAGGCGTTCGCCGGCATGTCCGGCTGCGATATGCCGGACAGGAAATGCCCCCGCTGCGGGACGCCGCTGAAAAAGGAGGGCCATGACATTCCTTTCGAGACGTTTCTGGGATTTAAGGGGGACAAGGAGCCGGATATCGATCTCAATTTCTCCGGGGAGTACCAGAGCCACGCGCACGACTACACGGAAGTGATTTTCGGCAAGGGGCAGACTTACCGGGCGGGCACCGTGGGAACGCTGGCCGACAAGACCGCTTACGGCTATGTGAAACGGTATTACGACGAGCGGGGCGAGAGCAGGCGGAACTGCGAGATTAACCGTCTTGTCCGGGGCTGCGTGGGGATCCGCCGCACGACGGGACAGCACCCGGGCGGCATCATTGTCCTGCCCATCGGGGAGGAAATCGAGTCGTTCACGCCGGTCCAGAGGCCGGCCAACGATATGACTACGACGACCGTGACCACGCATTTTGACTATCATTCCATCGATCATAACCTGCTGAAACTGGATATTCTCGGACACGATGATCCGACCATGATCCGTATGCTGCAGGATCTGACGGGACTGGACCCGGCGGATATTCCGCTGGACAGCCCGGAGGTCATGTCGCTGTTTAAGGATACGTCGGCCCTGGGGATCCGTCCGGAGGACATCGGCGGCTGCCGGCTGGGGGCGCTGGGGGTGCCGGAGTTCGGCACGGATTTCGCCATGCAGATGCTGATCGACGCCAAACCGAAGTATTTTTCCGATCTGGTGCGGATCGCCGGTCTGGCCCACGGCACCGACGTGTGGATGGGCAACGCCAAGGATCTGATTCTGAGCGGCCAGGCCACGATTCAGACCGCCATCTGCTGCCGCGACGATATCATGGTGTATTTGATTCAGATGGGGCTGGACCAGAGCCTGTCCTTCACGATCATGGAATCGGTTCGCAAAGGCCGGGGGCTCCGGGAGGAGTGGGAAACGGAAATGCTGGCGCACGGCGTTCCGCAGTGGTACATCGATTCCTGCAAAAAGATCAAATACATGTTCCCGAAAGCCCACGCGGTCGCCTATGTGATGATGGCCTGGCGCATTGCCTACTGCAAGGTGTTTTTCCCGCTTGAGTATTACGCGGCGTATTTCAGCATCCGCGCCAGCGCGTTTAATTATGAGTTGATGTGCATGGGACGGGAAAAACTGGAACATTATCTGGCGGAATACCGCAAGCGCGCGGATTCCCTCTCGAAAAAGGAGCAGGACACGCTGCGGGACATGCGGGTGGTGCAGGAGATGTACGCCAGAGGATTCGAGTTCGTGCCGATTGACATTTACCGTGCGAAGGCCAGGGAATTCCAGATCGTCGACGGGAAACTGATGCCGTCCCTGGCCAGCATCGACGGCATGGGGGACAAGGCGGCGGAAGCGGTGGTCGACGCGGTCGGCGACGGGCCGTTCCTGTCGAAAGAGGATTTCCGCAGCCGCACGAAGGTCAGCCAGACGATCTGCAGCCTGATGGCGGATCTGGGAATCCTGTCCGGGCTGCCGGAGAACAACCAGCTGTCGCTGTTTGACTT
>CAZPGD010000109.1:3918-5831 GCA_964585865.1 uncultured Hungatella sp.
GGGTGGGAGTGCTGTGAGGTGTGGCGCCCCGCGGTCGCGGTTGCCCTGTCGGTGCGGTTGTGCTGCAGGCGCGGGTGTCCTGCCGGTACGGGCGTGCCGCGGTTGCCCTGTCAGCGCGGGTGCGCCGCAGGGCGCGAGCGGCCCGCGGAGGCGAGGCTGCCGTTCTGTACGAAAGAGGAGAGATGAATGAATATGAAGAGGCGTATCCGATTTATCATGTGCCTGATGGTCATGCTGTCGCTGGCCGGGTTGTGTCCGGGGAGCGGCCGTGTGTCCGAGGCGGCCGTAAAAAATTCCGGGATTTCCGCGAAAGCGCGGGAGACAGCGAAGGCGCAGGGGACAGCGAAGGCGCAGGAAGCGGATTCCGGGTTCGAAGTGCATTTCATCGACGTCGGCCAGGCGGATGCGGCCCTGGTGCTTTGCGACGGGAAAGCAATGCTGATTGACGGCGGCAACGCCGCGGATTCCAGCCTGCTCTATACTTATCTGAAAAAACACGGGATCGATCACCTTGCTTACATCGTGTGTACCCATGCCCATGAGGATCATGTGGGAGGGCTGTCCGGCGCTTTAAATTACGCGAAGGCGGACCGCGCCTTTTGCCCCGTGACATCGTATGACAGCCGGGCGTTTACCAGCTTTGTTTCCTATCTGAAAAAACAGAACGTGTCGATTGAGGTTCCGAAAGCGGGGGACCGCTTCTCTCTGGGAAGCGCCTCCGTCCAGGTTCTGGGGCCGGTGACGGCCGGGGCGGAAGATCCGAACAATACTTCGATTGTTCTGCGCGTCGTGTACGGAAAAACCTCCTTTTTGTTTACCGGGGACGCCGAGCGGGAGGAGGAGCAGGAGATTCTGGAATCCGGCTGTCCGCTGGAAAGCACGGTTCTGAAGGTCGGGCACCACGGCAGCGGCAGTTCCACTACCTACCCGTTTCTGAGAGAAATTATGCCGGAGTACGCGGTGATTTCGGTGGGCGCCGACAATACGTACGGCCATCCGGATACGGACACGCTCAGCCGTCTGCGGGACGCCGGCGTGAAGGTGTTCCGTACGGATATGCAGGGAGACATTGTCTGTGTCAGCGACGGAAAGAACGTGACATTTTCCACGGAACGCGGCGGCGACGCGGATACTCTGGGAACGGGGACCCTGTACAGTACGAAAAACGCGTCCGGAGACGGGGAGAGCCGGGAGACATCCTCCGGAGACGGAAAGAACCGGGCGGCATCGTCCGGAGGCGGTGCGGGGGCTGTCCGGCAGCCGGAGACAGAAGCCGCGGACGGTCAGCCGGAAATAAAAGCCTCGGACGGGAAATCCGGGACAGACGCCGCTTCCCGGACTCAGGCAGCGGTCGGGACGGACTATGTTCTGAACACAAATACCCATAAATTCCATTATACCTGGTGTTCGAGCGTCAGGCAGATGAAAGAAAAGAATAAAGAATTCTTCACGGGGACCCGCGAAGAATTGATTGCGCGGGGGTATGATCCGTGCGGGAACTGCAATCCGTAGGCGGGGAGCGGACTATCTGGCCTGCAGCGCGGCAGAGCCCGGAGACGGCCGGAGAGCGGAATATTTGGCCGGCGGCGCGGCAGAAGCCCGGAAAGCGGCCGGAGAGCGGAAGTTTTGATTCGAAGGGCTGCGGGACCGTTCGCGGGTAGCTGCGCCCGGGACGGCCGAGACGCTGCAGAACCGACCAAAACGCGGTAAGTGTGGATTCACGGTGTGACAGGAATAAAGAGCGGCCGTTTTGCCGCATGGAAGAAAGAGTGCCTTAAGCGCCCGAAGCGTAGGGTGGACGATTTGGATCGCGGAACGATGCGGAAAAGAGTTACGGAAAACTATATGTACGGAACACGGGGAAACGGCAAGACATAAGAGTCACACAGAGACAAGAGACACGGAGACACAAA
>CAZPGD010000110.1:0-5827 GCA_964585865.1 uncultured Hungatella sp.
CGGCGTCTACATCGTGCTGAACGGCCATTTGTCGCCGGGCGGCGGCTTCTCGGGAGGGGCCGTGCTGGGATCCGGGCTGATTCTGTACCTGAACGCGTTCGGTTTCCGGAAGACGGAACGGTTCTTTACGGAGAAAGTTTACCGAAGGATCACGCTTACCGCCCTGACATTCTACTGCCTGGCGAAGAGTTATTCATTCTTCACCGGTGCCAATCACCTGGAAAGCGGAATTCCGCTCGGCACGCCGGGGGCGATCCTCAGCGGCGGGCTGATCCTGCCGCTGAATATCTGCGTGGGCCTGGTGGTCATGTGTACGATGTACGCGTTCTACACCCTGTTCCGGAAAGGAGGCATGTGAAATGGATATCGGTATGCTGTCGAACCTGGAGGAGGAAGCGGCCATGATCCTCTTCGGAATCGGTTTTACGATGCTGCTGCTCCATCAGAACCTGATCAAAAAGATCATGGGATTAAATATCATGGATACGGCCGTTTATCTGTTTCTGGCGGCCAAGGGCTATATTGAGAACCGTATGGTGCCCATCATGACGGACGGGATCCAAGACGCCTCCGCCTATATCAATCCGGTGCCCAGCGGCCTGGTGCTGACGGGCATCGTGGTCAGCGTCAGCACTACGGCTCTGATGCTGGCCCTGACGATCCGCCTCTATGAGCGGTACGGGTCCCTGGACCTGGACGAGATCCTGATCCTCGTCAAGGAGGAAGAGGGAACATGAGTTTTGTGCAGAATTTTCCGTTCTTCTCGATCATTTTCGCCATGTTTTCCGGGATCGTCTCCTCGGTCCTGGACGGGAAAAAGGCCCGTATCCTGAGCCTGACCGCGATTGCGGCGGCCATGGTGATGTCGGCGGCCGTGCTGGCGTTCTGCCTGGAAACGGGAGAAAGCTACACCTATATGATGGGGCATTTCCCCGCGCCGTGGGGAAATGAGATCCGCGCCGGCGTGCTGGAGGGACTGACGGCCCTTCTGTTCTGCACCGTCATGCTGCTGTCCGTGACCGGCGGCATGAAATACACGGATAAAGACGTCGAGGCCAAAAAGCGGAACCTGTTTTACATCCTGATCGATCTGATGCTCAGTTCCCTTCTGGCCCTGATCTACACGAACGACCTGTTTACGGCCTATGTGTTCGTGGAAATCAACACGATTGCCGGCTGCGGGCTGATCATGATCCGCCAGAGCGGCCACAGCCTGACGGCGGCCATCCGTTACATGGTGATGAGTTCCCTCGGGTCCGGCCTCTTCCTGATCGGACTGAGCCTTCTCTATGACGTGACGGGGCAGCTCTTGATGAGCCCGGCGCGGGAGGCGGTTCAGCGGATCGAGGCGGAGGGAAGCTACGAGATCCCCATGCTGGTGATCGTGGGCGTGATCAGCGTGGGGCTGGCCATCAAGAGCGGCCTGTACCCCTTCCATTACTGGATCCCGGACAGTTACGGCTTCTCGACGCCGACGGCCAGCGCCGTGCTGTCGGGACTTGTCTCCAAAGGGTACATTTTCCTGCTGATCAAATTCTTCTACCGTGTCATCGGGGCGGAGAACGCGTTCAACACCCATATCAGCAACGCGCTGTTCCTGTTCGGCGTGGCCGGCATGATGCTCGGCTCCCTGCGTGCCATCACCCAGACGGACACCCGCCGGATGATCGCCTATTCCTCCGTGGCCCAGATCGGCTACATCTATATGGGGATCGGACTGGGGACGCGGGCGGGAACGGTCGCGGCGATCTTTCATATTTTCACGCACGCGGCCACGAAAGCGCTGCTGTTTTTAAGCGCGGCGGGGCTGTATGAGGCTTCCGGCGGGAAAACCGATTTCAAGACGCTGCGCGGCTCCGGCTACCGGAACGTGCTGGCGGGGATCGGTTTCCTGGTCGGCTCCATGTCCATGGTGGGCTTCCCCATGCTGTCGGGCTTCATTTCCAAGCTGCTGTTCGCCACTTCGGCCCTGCAGAGCCCGCACAAGATGCTGGTCACGCTGATCGCGCTGGCGGTCAGCACCGTGCTGAACGCGGTGTATTTCCTGCGCCTGATGATCGGCATTTACCGGCCGGAGAAGAGCGGGACCTACGTTTCGGAAGGCCGCGCCGTGGCCCGCAACCCGTGGAACCTGCGGCTTGCGATCATTTGTTTTATCGCGCTGAATCTGGCGCTGGGACTGTTTTCACAGCCTGTCGTCCGTGCCATCGAGGACGGGCTCGCGATGTTTGGATAGAGGGAGGCGGAAGAGATGCTGTTGTTGCCTGTTGGGGTGCCTGTTCTGGCCGGGATCGCCATTCTGGCCGGGATCGGGCGGAAAATGCAAGAGAAAACGCTGGACCGGCTGTTTATCGCAATTCTCTGCCTGGAGGCGGTACTGGTGCCGCTGGCTGTTGTAAACGGCGGGAGCATGACGCTTCTGAGGCTGACGGATACCATTACGCTGGGGCTTTCCGTGGATACGGCGGGAAGCATTTTCGCGGTGCTGACCGCCGTCATGTGGCTGCTGGCGGGGATCCACGCCGTGGCCTATATGAAGCATGAGCACGACGCGGCCAGATTTTACGGTTTCTATCTGATCGTGGCCGGCGTGCTGGCCGGTCTTGATTTCTCGGCGGATCTGATCACGCTGTATGTGTTTTATGAGTTGATGACGCTGACATCCCTGCCGCTTGTGCTCCACGAACTGACGAAAGAGGCAATCGCGGCGGGTCTGAAATATCTGTTTTATTCGGTTGCGGGGGCTTTTCTGGCGCTCTTCGGGATCTTTTTCCTGGCAAGCGCCGGAGACAGCCTGGCGTTCGTGCCGGGCGGCAGCCTGACGGCGGAGATGGTATCCGGAAAGGAATGGCTTCTGCTTGCCGCGGTTTTCTGTATGATCGTGGGCTTCGGCGCCAAGGCCGGAATGTTCCCGCTGCACGGCTGGCTGCCGACGGCGCACCCGGTGGCCCCGGCTCCCGCCAGCGCGGTGTTGTCCGGCGTGATCACGAAGGCCGGCGTGCTGGCGATTCTGCGGGTGGTTTATTTCGTTGTGGGACCGCGGCTTTTGCGCGGGACCTGGGTGCAGATGGCCTGGATGGCGCTTACCCTGCTGACGGTCTTTATGGGTTCCATGCTGGCCTATAAGGAAAAAGTGCTGAAAAAACGCTTCGCGTACTCGACGGTCAGTCAGGTTTCCTATGTCCTGTTCGGCCTGAGCCTTTTAAATACCGCCGGTTTTGTGGGGGCCGTGACCCATGTGGTCTTTCATTCCGTGATCAAGGACGCGCTCTTTCTCTTTGCCGGGGCGGTGATCGCCGAAACGGGCTGCACGAAGGTGGAGGAACTGCGGGGGCTGGGGCGGCGGATGCCTCTGGCGCTGGCGTTCTTCACGGTGGCGGCCCTGGCGCTCATCGGCATCCCGCCGGCCTGCGGTTTTATCAGCAAATGGTACCTGGCGACCGGTTCGCTCGCTTCCGGGACTGGGGTCTTTAGCGTGGCCGGCCCGGTGGTGCTGCTGATCAGCGCCCTTTTAACCGCCGGGTACCTTCTTCCCATCACGATACAGGGATATTTCCCCGGGCGGGATTTCGACGCGTCGTCGTCGGCCGCGGCCGGTTTCGGGCACCGGAAGGAACCTTCCCCGTATATGCTGGTTCCCGTCGGCATTCTGGGGACGGCGGCTCTCCTTCTGGGATGTTTCCCGGGCCCGCTGGTGGCGCTGGCGGAGCGGCTGGCGGCGGCGGTGCTCGCCGGCTGAGGGGCGAAAGCGAAGGGAGGGATCGTTTATGTATGACAGGCTGCTGGCGGTTCCGGTCTTTCTCCCCATTCTGGGTGGGTTCCTTCTGCTCCTTTTCAGCGGACGGATCCGGAGAGGGAAGAAGGAGCGGATCATGGAATGGCTGACGGAAGCGCTGGTGCTGGTCAATAGTCTTCTGACGGGCTGGCTGATCGCGGGGACCGGCGGCCGGAGCGGGAGCCTGATGCTGTTTCGGCTGTACGGGGAACTGACCGTCACGTTCCGCCTGGACCGGATGGGCAGCGTTTTCGCGGGGCTGGTGGCTTTTTTGTGGCCGCTTGCCACTCTGTACGCGTTTGAGTACCTGAGCGGTGAGGATAGAAGGCCGTCGTTTTTCGGGTTCTATACCATATCCTACGGGGTGACAATGGGAGTGGCGCTGGCCGGGAACCTGGTGACGATGTATGTGTTCTATGAAATGCTGACCTTTGCGACCTTCCCGCTGGTCATGTTCCCGATGACGACGGAGGCGGCCCGGGCGACCAGGCAGTACCTGTACTATTCCATCGGAGGGGCGGCTTTCGCGTTTATCGGACTGGTTTTCGTGCTGAATGATTCAGCCATTGGCACGACGGAATTCGTGCCGGGCGGCATGCTGAACGCAGCGGCCGCCGGACAGAGGAAGAATCTTCTTCTCTTTGTCTACGTGCTGGCGTTCTTCGGTTTCGGCGTGAAGGCGGCCCTGTTCCCCTGCCACGGGTGGCTGCCGAAAGCCGCGGTGGCGCCGACGCCGGTGACGGCTCTGCTCCACGCGGTGGCGGTGGTGAAGGCGGGGGCGTTCGCGGTCCTGCGGTTCACGTATTTCAGTTACGGAACGGAATTTCTGCGGGGCACCTGGGCCCAGTGGGTCGTCATGGGGGCCGCGCTGTTTACGATTGTGTACGGTTCCACGGTGGCGGTGAAGGAAGTGCACTGGAAGCGGCGGCTGGCCTATTCGACGGTCAGCAATCTCTCCTACATCCTTTTCGGCGCCGCGATGATGACGCCGCTGGGGCTGGCGGCGGCGCTCTGCCACCTGGTGGTGCACGCCTTTATCAAGATCTGCGCCTTCTTCTGCGCCGGGGCCGTCTTGCACCGGACGGGGAAAACGTATATCTATGAACTGGACGGCATGGGGCGGCAGATGCCGGTGACGTTCGCCTGTTTTACCGTGGCGGCGCTGTCGCTGACGGGCGTGCCCCTGTTTTCCGGCTTCATCAGCAAATGGTACCTTTGCCAGGCGGCGTTCTCCCTGGGCAGCGAGAACGCCGGCGCGGGCCTTGCGGCCAGAGTGCTGCCGTACCTGGGCGTGGCGGTGATCCTCTATTCGGCGCTCGTCACCGGGATCTATATGCTGACGGTGGTCGTGCGCGCGTACTTCCCGCAGGCCGCGCGGGCGGCGCGGGCTGTTGCCGGAGGGGCGGAACGTGCGGAAGAGACGCGGGCGGAGGCGGCCGGGTTGGAAGGACGTGCTGACGGCGCGTCCGCGAATCAGGATCCGTCCTGGCGTATGCTGCTTCCGCTGGCAGTGTTTGCGGCGGTGATTGTGCTGATCGGCGTCCACTCGGAGCCGCTGATGGCGATCCTGACGGAGATAGGAGGTGAGGCGGGATGAACCCGGTCTGGATGGATGTGAGGATCCCCGGATTCTGCGGCTTTGGGCTGCATCTGGAACTGGACGGCTTTCGCCTGGTTTACTGCTGTATCGCGGTATTCATGTGGGCGGTGAGCGGGATCTTCTCGCGGGAATACATGGCCCATTACGCGAATAAGCGGAGATACTACGTCTTTTTCTGGGCCACGTTTGCGGCGACGGTGGGCGTATTTCTGTCCGCCGACCTCTATACGACGTTTATCTTTTTTGAGATCATGTCCTTTACCTCTTATGTATGGGTGGCGTTTGACGAGAGAAAGGAGAGTCTGCGGGCGGCGGAAACCTATCTGGCGGTGGCCGTGATCGGCGGAATGGTCATGCTGATGGGGCTGTTCCTTTTGTACGACCTGTTCGGGACCCTGGAGATTGAGGAAATCGGCGAACTGTCGAAAAGGGTCCTCGCCGGGCAGTGGCCG
>CAZPGD010000111.1:0-5813 GCA_964585865.1 uncultured Hungatella sp.
ATTGAATTATTGAATAACCGGGGAATCGGATATATAATGATGATATTGCCGGGGGCGAAAGTCAGGATCCATGACATGTTCACATGTCCGTGGATGAAAGACTTTATGACCCGCCCCTGCGTGAGGAAGAAGCGGGCAGGAGTCCCACGGATTCCGAATGCCGGGCAGGATTGCGGAAGTGCGAAGCAAGGAACAGCCTAAACTCAAAACGCACCGCGCGGGTTCCCGGCCGTCATGAAAAAGAAAGGGATGGAATGGATGAATATTCCCAAAAAGGCAAGGCGCTGGCTGTGGCTGGCCGCGCTGGCAGCCGCACTGCTGCTTATATGGATCACGATACGGACACCGGCCTCGGCCGGAGAAGGATATACCCCTTACATCTATCAGTCCATCTGGTCGCTTCTTCCGCCCGTAGTCGCCATCAGCCTGGCGCTCATTACCAAAGAAGTCTATTTTTCCCTGTTTATGGGCACCGCGACCGGCGCGCTCCTCTATGCCAACGGCAATCTGGGATTGGCGCTGCAGACCATGATCTACCATGAAGAAGGCGGTCTGGTCCCCAAGATCGCCAATCAGCAGAACGCCAGCATCCTCGTGTTCGTGGTCCTGCTTGGCGCGCTGGTCGCGCTCATGAACAAGGCCGGCGGCTCCGCGGCTTTCGGCCGCTGGGCCTCCACACATATCAAATCCAGGGTCGGCGCCCAGCTGGCCACGATCCTTTTAGGCGTCCTGATCTTCGTGGACGACGGTTTCAACTGCATGACGGTCGGATCCGTCATGCGTCCCGTCACGGACAGTCACCAGGTATCCCGCGCGAAACTGGCTTACCTGATCGACGCCACGGCGGCGCCGGTCTGCATTATCGCGCCCATCTCTTCCTGGGCCGCGGCCGTTACCTATTCGGTTCCGGCCGACTCGGGCATCAACGGGTTCGAGATGTTCCTGCGGACGATTCCCTATAATTTCTACGCTCTGGGAACCCTTCTGATGATGATCCTGATCGTCACGCTGAAACTGGATTACGGCCCCATGCGGCTCCATGAAGAAAACGCGGCCAGGGGCGATCTGTTCACCACGCCCGACCGCCCCTATCAGGACGCGGACAATGAAATACCGTCCTCCAAAGGCAAGGTGATCGATTTGGTGCTTCCGGTTGTCGTGCTGATCGTAAGCTGCGTCATCGGAATCATCTACACGGGCGGCTTCTTTAACGGCGCCGGGTTTATTGAGGCGTTTGCCAATTCCAGTTCCGCCGTAGGGCTGGTATATGGCAGCTTGGTCACGCTGATTTTCACGTTTATCCTGTACATGTCGCGCGGCGTGATTTCCTTTGAGGATTTTATGGGTTGTCTCCCGGCCGGTTTCCGCTCCATGGCCGCCCCCATGATCATCCTCATCATGGCCTGGAACCTCTCGGGCATGACCGGTCTTTTGGGCGCCAGTCTCTACATCCACGACCTGGTGGCGGCGTCCGCGGGGGCGCTGAGCATTTTTCTGCCGGCCATCATTTTCCTGGTATCCGTGTTCCTGGCTTTCTCCACCGGTACCAGCTGGGGAACATTCTCCATTCTGATCCCCATCGTCTGCAATGTATTTACCGATTCCTATGAAATGCTGGTCATTGCCATCGCCGCCTGTCTGGCGGGCGCCGTCTGCGGCGACCACTGCTCCCCCATCTCCGACACCACGATTATGGCCTCCGCGGGGGCCCATTCCAACCATGTCAATCATGTGACCACCCAGATCCCCTATGCCTTTACCGTGGCCGGGGTATCGGCCGTGGGGTACCTGATTGCCGGACTAATCAGCTACGTCTCCGGCGGCCATGCCGCCCTGCTCTCCCTGCCCGTCACGATGATCCTGCTGGCGGCGGTGATCCTGATCGCGCATAAGTACATGAAAAAGGCGTAGAAAGCGCACCGCAAAAGACCGCCGGTCCTCAGACTGAGCCGGCGGCCTTCCTTTTGCTTCCTGTTTGCTTCCTGTCAAACCGCGCCGTCGCGCATCCGGTTATACGTTGAAACGGAACAAAATCACATCCCCGTCCTGTACCACGTAATCCTTGCCTTCCAGCCGCACCATCCCCTTCTCCCGGGCGGCGGCGTAGGACCGGCAGTCCAGCAAATCCTGATAATTGACCACCTCGGCCCGTATGAAACCCCGTTCAAAATCGGAATGGATCTTCCCGGCGGCCTGAGGAGCCTTCGTCCCCTTGCGGATGGTCCAGGCGCGTGTCTCGTCCTCGCCGGAAGTAAGGAAACTCAGGAGTCCCAGCAGATCATAGCTGGCGGCAATCAGTTTCTCCAGACCGGATTCCTTAAGACCAAGCTCCTCTAAAAACATGGCCTTTTCGTCATCATCCAGTTCCGCGATTTCCTCCTCGATCTTGGCGCAGATCACAAAAGCCTGGGAACCGGTTTTTTCGGCAAACTGCCGCACTTCCCGGACATAAGGGTTCGACGCGCCGTCGTCCGCAAGATCGTCCTCTCCCACGTTGGCGGCGAAAATTACGGGCTTGTAAGTCAGAAGGTTCAAGCCGGAAAGAATAAGCTGCTCATCCTCGTCTTCGCAGACGTAGGTGCGGGCGGCCTTTCCGTTTTCCAGGTGCTCCCTGAGTGCTTTCAGAAGGGACACTTCCTTGGCCAGGGACTTGTCATTTACGGCGCTCTTGGCCGTCTTGGCGATTCTCCGCTCCAGAATCTCCAGATCGGAAAAAATCAGTTCCAGATCGATGGTCTCAATATCCCGCATGGGATCAATGCTTCCGTCCACATGGACCACATTGCTGTCCTCAAAACAGCGCACCACATGGACAATGGCGTCCACTTCCCGGATGTGGGAAAGGAACTGATTGCCCAGGCCCTCGCCTTTGGACGCGCCTTTCACAAGGCCCGCGATATCCACAAATTCAATGACGGCCGGAGTCACTTTTTTGGAATGGTACAAATCGCCCAGCAGCCGCAGGCGCTCATCCGGGACGGCAACGACGCCTACATTGGGATCGATCGTGCAGAACGGGTAATTCGCCGATTCCGCGCCCGCTTTGGTCAAAGAATTGAATAAGGTGCTTTTCCCTACGTTCGGAAGACCCACGATACCGAGTTTCATATATGCCGACATCTCCTTTGTCTGAATTTTCCATAAATTTTCGGTCCGCGTCCGGAATATATGTCCGCGGCCCGCCTTCGGAACCTACGCCCGCAGGCTGATCCCCAGACTCTTCAGTCCGTGAAGGATCTTCTTCATCACGTCGCCGATCTCCTTCTCCTCCAGGGTATGGTCACCGGCCCGGAAAGTAACGGAATATGCCATGGACTTGTATCCCGCCAGGATCTGCGCTCCCTCGTAAATATCGAACAGCTGGCAGCTTTCGAGGATCTTTCCGCCCCTCTGGACAATCATATCCTCGATCTGTCCCGCAAGGACCCCCTTGGGGACGACCATGCTGAGATCGCGCGTGACCGCCGGATAGCGGGCAAGGCTCTCGTACTTGCGGTCAAATGTGGTGTACGGCAGTACGGACGGCATATCCAGAACCGCCACATAGGTCTTTTCCCCGATTTTATAGTTGTCCGCCACATCCGGGTGAAGTTCGCCCAGATAGCCGATCGTCTCCCCCTCGTAAATAATATCGGCCTGGCGCCCGGGGTGCAGGTACGGCCGGCCCGCGTGAGGATCATAATGGACCCTTTTGACCATTCCGGCCTTATCAAAAAATTCTTCCGCAACGCCTTTCATGATAAAGAAATCGACGTCCCCGTAAGCGCCCAGGACAAACTGCTGCCTCTCGTCCGGCAGTTCCGTAAGCGGCAGTTCCTTCGGAAGATAAATATTGGCCAGTTCGTAGAGGCGGACGTTCTTATTGCGGCGGTTGTAGTTGGTCGACAAGGATGTCAGCATACCGTTTAGCGGGAGCGTGCGCATGACGCGGAAATCCTCTCCCAGCGGGTTGGAGATTTCGACGGCTTTCCGAAGCTCGGAATCCGCCGGGATCAGCAGCTTGTCGTAAACCTTCGGGCTCTCGAAGGAATACGTCATGCTCTGGCTGAAGCCGCAGAATTCGGCGGTATCGCGGGCCACCTGTTCCACGCGCAGCTTGTAGGGAAGACCGCCCATGGCCGCCCCGCCGGATGGCAGCGTGGTTGGAATATTGTCATATCCGTAGAAACGGGCCACTTCCTCGGCGATATCGCAGGGACGTTCCAGATCCTGGCGGAACGTGGGCGCGATCACCTCGCGTGTCTTTTCGTCAAAGCCGAGACCGAGTTTCTGAAAATAGCCCAGCATGGTGCGCTCGTCGATGTCGGTGCCCAGAAGGGCGTTGACGCCGACCGGATCGAAGGGGATGCGTTTTTCGGTTTTTTTATTTGTGTAAATATCAATTATGCCGCCCACCACTTCGCCGGCTCCCAGTTCCTCGACCAGCTGGCAGGCGCGGTTGATGGCCGCCTCGGCGTTGTTGGGGTCCAGCCCTTTCTCGAACTTGCCGGACGCGTCGGTGCGCAGGCCGATCTTCTTGGCGGACAGGCGGATGTTGGCGCCGTCAAAGCAGGCGGCCTCGAAAACCATGGTTCTGACGTCGTCGGTGATCTTGGAATTTTCACCGCCCATGATGCCGGCGATACCGACTTCCTTCTCCCCGTCGTTAATCATCAGGACCGTATGGTCGAGCCGGCGTTCCTGCCCGTCCAGGGTCTGGAAAATGTCGCCGTCCTTCGCGCGCTTTACAATGATCTCGTGGCCGGCGAGCAGATCGTAATCAAAAGCGTGCATGGGCTGGCCGTATTCTTCCATCACATAGTTCGTAATATCCACGATGTTATTGATGGGGCGGATGCCGCTGGCCGCCAGACGGCGCTGCATCCACCGCGGGGACGGGGCCAGCCGGATATTTTTGACCATTCTGGCGCAGTATCTGGGGCAGAGATCCGGGTCGGCCACGGTTACTTTCAGATAATCGTGAATGTCCTCCCCGTTGCCGGTCGGCGTCACCTGCGGCAGGCGGAACGGTTTGTCAAATGTCGCCGCCGCCTCGCGGGCGATGCCGATAACACTGTAACAATCGACCCGGTTGGACGTGATCTCATATTCGAAAACCACATCGCGGAGCCCCAGTACTTCGACGGCGTCCGCGCCGACGGGCGTATCCGGCGGCAGGATATAGATGCCGCTTTCCGGCGCGTCCGGGTACATTTCCCTGGAAGAACCCAGTTCCTCGATGGAACACATCATTCCGCAGGATTCGACGCCGCGCAGCGTCCCTTTTTTGATCGCGATGCCATTCTCCGGCATGGGGCCGCCGTCATGGCCCCCGGCCACCCGTCCGCCGTCTAAAACGACCGGGACTTTCTGCCCTTCCTCCACATTGGGCGCGCCGGTGACGATCTGGATGATCCCGTTTCCGATGTCAACCTGGCAGACAACCAGTTTATCCGCGTTCGGGTGCGGTTCAATCTTTGTAATCTGTCCCACGACGATCTTTTCCAGATTTTTGTCGAGACAGGTGTATCCTTCGACTTTGGTGCCGGACAGCGTCATAGCGTCCGTGTACTGCCGGGCGGTCACGTCCAGACCCGGGACGTATGCCTTGATCCATGATAGGGCTGTATTCATGATTCGTAATCTCCTTTTTATTATGCTGCTGATGATGTGAGGGGGCAAAAGGCATTTTGACCCCCATGATGCACGGATTTCTTCGCACTTCGTGCTCTTGAAATCCTAAAACACCTCAAATCCGCTCATTTTCCTATGGGAAATGGCTGCTTTTCGGTGCTTTGCGTGTCACAAAGTCCGAATCCGCGGCATATTTACAT
>CAZPGD010000112.1:0-1179 GCA_964585865.1 uncultured Hungatella sp.
AAGTCTTTCATCCACCGGCATGTGAACATGCCGTGTATGAATGACTTTCGACCCTGGCGTCATCATTTTATTAAACCGATGTTGACAAGGGGCAGCGCCCGGAACCAGACTTTCCCCTGTATCTGAGCGCGCTTCACATTGCCGATATTGGAAAAGCGGCTGTCCTCGCTCCCGTCCCGGTTATCGCCCAGCAGAAAATATTCGTCCTCTTCCAGCACGACCGGCTCCTCCGCCAGTCCCGCCAGCGAAACGCTTCCAAGTTCCCCTTCCGCGTCCAGCGGCCGGTTATTGATATAAAGAAGGCCCTCCGCGATCTGCACCGTCTCGCCGGGCAGACCGATAACGCGCTTGACGTTCGTCCTTTTATCTTCCCTGGAAAATACCACCACGTCGAACCGTTTGGGTTTCCCCAGATCGTAGGCCAGACGGTTGATCAGAACTACGTCTCCGCTTTCCAGCAGAGGCGACATGGACTGGCCGGCTATCCGGACCTGCCCGCCGAAGCAGCGGACGACGAACCATGCCAGAGAGATCATTACGACGATATCCACCACCCAGCAGACCGCTTTCTGGATCGTGCTCGTTTCTTCCTGATAAAAATCCACCGAATCCGACTCCTTGCCATCCGATAAGAAAAGGACAATAACTGTTTATTGTCCTTTTTCCCGCGGTTCCGTCTGTTATCTCAAGCGCTCCTTGACCTTGGCGGCCTTGCCCACGCGCTTCCTTAAGTAGAACAGTTTCGCTCTTCTTACCTTGCCCCTGCGGACAACCTCGATATCCGCCACGGAGGGCGAGTGGAGCGGCCATGTCTTCTCGACGCCGATCCCCGAAGAAGTCTTGCGGACGGTAAACGTCTCTCTGGCGCCGCCGTTCTGCCTTTTAATCACCGTGCCCTCAAAAATCTGGATCCTCTCGCGGTTCCCCTCGCGAATGAGATTGTGGACCCTGACGGTGTCGCCCACACGGAACTCCGGTACATTCTCCTTCATCTGGGTCGCTTCAATGTTTTTGATAATTTCGTTCATCTAATGCGGATCTCCTTCCATCAATTTGATGTTCTTAATGCCCGTCCGGCAGCAGAGGACCATCTCTTATTCGTGACCATGAAACCCTCGCGGCGCATACTTCCACCGCTTGTCACAGTCATTGATTCTAGCATATCGGCGGGGGATTTGC
>CAZPGD010000112.1:1189-3075 GCA_964585865.1 uncultured Hungatella sp.
ATGTTTTGGTGATGGCCCGTCAGCAGAACCTCCGGCACCCGGACCCCCTCGTACACTTCCGGTCTGGTATATTGCGGATATTCCAGCAGATTGTCGTGGAACGATTCGATCTCCGCGGAACTGTCATTGTTCAGAACGCCGGGAACAAGGCGGGAAATGCAGTCGATCATCACCATGGCCGGCAGTTCCCCGCCGGTCAGCACGTAATCGCCGACAGACAGATAGTCCGTCACGATCCGTTCCAGCGCCCGTTCGTCGATCCCCTCATAATGTCCGCAGAGGAAGACCAGATCCTCTTCCTTTGCCAGTTCCCTGGCGGCGGCCTGATTGAACACCCGCCCCTGCGGCGTCATATAGAGCACCCGGGGACGTTTCCCCAGCCGCGCGCAGAGCGCCTCGTAGGAATCGCAGACCGGCCCCGGCTGCATGACCATTCCGGCTCCTCCGCCGTAGGGCGCGTCGTCCACATGATGGTGCCGGTCCGCGGAATAATCGCGGATGTTGATGGCCTCGATTGAAATGATTCCTTTCTCCGCCGCCCTGCCAATGACGCTTGTATGGAGCCCCGACGCCACCATCTCGGGAAACAGTGTCAATACGTAAAAATTCATAACGGCCGCCTCACAGATCCATCAGCCCGTCCATCATGTGGACCGTCACCCGTTTCTCTTCCGGATTCACATCCAGCACGCACTGCGGAATGGCCGGGAGCAACACTTCCTTCCCGTCCGGAAGCGCGACGGCATAGACGTCGTTGGCCCCCGTCTGCAGGACTTCCGTCAGCACGCCCAGCCGCTCGCCCTCGTCGGTCACGACTTCCAGCCCGATCATGTCGGCGATAAAATTCTCGTTCGGCCCCAGCTTTACGGCGTTTTCCCTGCTAACAAGCAGATCGCGCCCCCTAAAGCCCTCAACCGCGTCAATCGAATCGCAGCCCTTGAACTTGACAATGACCATGTTTTTGAAAAAGCGGACCCGCTCGATCTCCATGGGCCTGAGCTCTCCGCCGGTATCCAGAAGGACTTCCTTCAGATCTTTGAACCGGCGGACGTCGTCAGTGGTGGGAAATACCTTCACCTCTCCGCGGATTCCATGGGTCGAAGTGATAACGCCCACGCGCAAATTCTGTTCCATGTTCCGTTCCTTCATTCAGAAATAGCAGGCCCGCGCCTGCTATCCTGCCTTCCGGCCGCCGCTCAGTCGATCTCCACGACAACCTTCCTGTCTTCCTTTGAGGCTGCTGCCTTTACAACAGACCGTATAGCCTTTGCGATTCTGCCCTGCTTTCCAATCACTTTCCCCATATCGGAAGGGGCCACCTTTAACTCAATGACGGTTTCCCCATCCTTTTCGGTTTCGGTAACGGTCACTTCCTCCGGGTGTTCCACAAGGGCCTTGGCCATGACTTCCACTAATTCCTTCATCATCCTTCCCCTCAGTCCCTTACTGGATGCCGGCAATCTTTAACAGCTTCGCGACCCTGTCCGTGGGCTGCGCGCCTGTCGCCAGCCACTTCTTTGCTGCTTCCTCATTCACTTTGATCACGCTGGGATCCTGATTGGGATCGTAGTAGCCGATCTCCTCGATGAACCTTCCGTCTCTCGGCGACCTGGAGTCCGCGACCACGATTCGATAGAAAGGCGACTTCTTCTGTCCCATCCTTCTGAGTCTCATTTTTACTGCCATACCGGTTTCACCTCCTTACACCGTAACATTCCTCTATAAACAAAACAGAATACTCTGCTCTGCCGCCTCATCCGCCCCCGCGAGGGGCATTGCGTTAGAACGACATCTTCCTGCGGTCTTCCGTTCAAACGCCGCCTTCACGGAGCATTTCGTTAAAACAACGCCTTCCTGCGGTCTTCTGTTCAAACGACGCCTTCACG
>CAZPGD010000112.1:3175-5813 GCA_964585865.1 uncultured Hungatella sp.
TAAAACGGCGCCTTCATGCGGCCGAATATCCCGCCAAGGCCGCGCCGTTTGCCGCCCATCATGCCGGGCAGCTGCTTCATCATCTTTTTCATCTGGTCGAACTGCTTGACAATGCGGTTCACCTCGCTTATGGGAACGCCGGCGCCTTTCGCGATCCGCTGCTTGCGCGGCGGATTGAGGAGCGAGGGATTGGCTCTTTCCTCCTTTGTCATGGAAAGAATCACGGCTTCCACCCGCTTCATCGCGGACTCGTCGATCTCCGCGCCGTCCTTCAGCTTGGGCATCCCGGGCATCATGTTCAGAATACTGTTCATGCCGCCCATCTTTTTGATCTGGTTCATCTGCTCCAGAAAATCATTGAAATCGAAATCCGCCTTGCGGAGTTTCCGGCTCATCTCCCTGGCCTTCGTCTCGTCGATCTCCGCTTCGGCCTTCTCAATCAGCGAGAGAATGTCCCCCATTCCCAATATGCGGGACGCCATACGGTCCGGATAGAACTGCTCCAGATCGGACAGCTTTTCACCCATGCCGACATAGAGAATGGGACATCCCGTGACGGCCCGGATGGAAAGGGCCGCGCCGCCTCTGGTGTCGCCGTCCAGTTTGGTGAGGATCACGCCGTCAATGCCGATCTTCTGCTGAAAACTCTCCGCCACGTTAACCGCGTCCTGCCCGGTCATGGCATCAACCACCAGAATCGTCTGGTGGACTTTTACGGCGGCCTTGATATCCTCCAGTTCCCGCATCATATCCTCATCGATATGAAGACGTCCCGCCGTATCGAGGATCACCGCATTGCACCCGTTCTTCCTCGCGTGTTCCACGGAGGCCCTGGCGATATCGACCGGACTGCTGCCGGTTCCCATCGAGAATACGGGCACGCCCTGCCGCTCGCCGTTGACCCGCAGCTGCTCAACGGCCGCCGGGCGGTAAACGTCGCAGGCCGCCAGAAGCGGCTTGCGGCCCCTGGCCTTCAGCTTGCCCGCGACCTTGGCCGCGGTCGTCGTTTTCCCGGCCCCCTGGAGGCCAACCAGCATAATTACGGTGATTTCGTCGCCCGGCAGCAGGCGGATCTCGGTGGTCTCGGAACCCATAAGGGAAATCAGTTCCTCATGGACGATCTTGATAACCGTCTGTCCCGGCGTCAGGCTGTTCAGAACATCCTGCCCGACCGCTCTCTCCTGCACGGAACCGATAAACTGCTTTACGACCTTGAAGCTGACATCCGCTTCCAGAAGCGCCATCTTTACCTCGCGGAGCGCGGCCTTCACGTCCGCCTCTGTCAGGCGGCCCTTGCCCCGCAGGTTCTTAAACACGTTCTGCAGTTTGTCCGACAAACTCTCAAAAGCCATAGCGCCTCCCTAAAGTTCGGTGATTTCCTCCGCGATCTTCTCGATCTCCGCCACGCATCCCGGATCGCCGCTGCGCTTAAACTCCCCGCTGAGAAGGCGGATGCGTTCAACCATCTCCCGGGTCCGGCGAAACTTCTCCACCAGCCGCAGCTTCTCCTCGTACCCGCCGAGGATCTGGTCGCAGCGCCGGATCAGATCGGAAACGCCCTGGCGGCTGATCCCCTCTTCCTCGGCGATCTCGCCGAGGGACATGTCCTCAAACACGACGTCCTCATAAATCTGACGCTGCCGGGGAGTCAAGAGTTCCCCGTAAAAATCATAGAGCATGGCCTGCTCGCCAATCGCCTTCATTTCCGCTCACCCGTGCTATCATACACGATCATGCCGGCGCTGTCAAGCGTTTTTCCTTTACATCTTCAGCCGTTTGCGCCTTCCCGCTTACGCTTTCCTGTTTATCATACGTTCCGGATGTTCGCGTCCGTTCCGATCCGCGTACGGATTTGCTGTGTCTCCGTGTCCGCATCCGCCCCGTCGATCCGCGAAGTAATGAACCGTTCCACCTCGGCCGCCGGAATGCCCAGAGGAATCGACAGCTCGCCGTAAAGATTCTCCTTCGTTTTCTTCATATAGCGTTCGTCCACTTCCGTCATGCGCTTCCCGCGGTTCAGCCGTTCCTTCTTGCGTATGTACAGGGTCTTGATGATCCCGACCCATTCCCTGCAGTCGCATGTTTTCAGCGCTTCCTTATAGCGATTCTCCCGCTGCCGGTCGTCGGTGATCCAGAGACTGTCAATCTCCCGGATCCCGTCGATCAGATCATACGCTTCCTCCCGGGTGAGGATCCGCCGCATGACATTCTTATTGCCTTCCACCGGCGTGATAATGCGGCCCCCGTGCGTCCCGGCCGGCTCCAGGACATAGTACAGCCTGTCGCCGGAATTCCCGTCCGTGTCCATCTCCGTAATATCGCAGACACGGCACACTCCCGTCATTCCATATACAATATATTCGCCCTTTTCAAACAAAATCCCGCATCCTTTCTCCGCGCGCAGCGCCCGCACGGGTTGTCTTCCGTCCGCGGGTCCCGTCCGGGAGGACCCGCTGTTTCCTCTTGATAAAACGGGGGAATACCGCACAGAAAATAAAACCATACGATATCCCCCACATCTTTGACGACATATCTGATGATGCCAGGGTCGAAAGTCCGAATCCACGGCATGTTTACGTGCCGGTGGATGAAAGACTTTACGAGCCGCCCCGACATGAGGAAGAAGTGGAACAAGAAC
>CAZPGD010000113.1:0-5729 GCA_964585865.1 uncultured Hungatella sp.
ATTTCCCTGTCCCTGACGATACTTTATCACGATTTTCCGAAAAAAACAAGCCCGGGGTTTCCGGTCAGGCCAAAGAACCCGCCGGGTCCCGGGGTTTCCGGTCAGGCCGAAGAACCCGTCGGGGCCGGGGGGTTCGGTCAGGCCAGGGATCCCATCGGATCCCAGGGCTTTAAAACGATTGGTTTCGTGTCGAGGACGGCCAGCTGCTCTTTCGATAGATATTTCCGGTTCACCACGACCTGGTACATATATTCCGTGAACCACTCGTCGCTCATAACGTAGTATCCTTTTTTGCCCGGGTCCTCGCCCCAGCTGTTTTCTACCCGCCAGCGGGTCGGCGTGCCGTCGTCCGTCAGGTTCACGCCCTCAAAGACCATGGCGTGGGTCATGCGGCTCTGGCCGTAGTCCAGACGCTCCGCTTTTGTCATGGGGAGACGGATTTGGAGCAATTTTTCATAGTCATACAGCTTCGTGTCCATAACGCCGCTGTCGCGGCCGATCATGGGACCCATATCGCAGCCGAACCATACGGGTTCCCCGTCCCGCAGCTGGGCGATGGCGGCGGCCTTCAGTTCCCCGATGGGGAGATTGATATAGCATACGGGAGCGCCTTCCCTGACATTGCCCAGCATGTCCACGGTGTAGCGGCGGTAGAAAGGCTTGTCGGCGGTGGGAGCGTTGATCAGGCTGATGTAGTCGTGCAGATCCATATCCACGTATTTCTTATAAAATGCCTGCGGCGTCATGTCGTTGTCCCGGATAAAATTGCCTTCCTTGTCGCGGACTTCCATATTGACCGTTTTGGGCGGCTCGCCCAGGCAGACGCAGAGCATCCGGTAAATATCTTCCAGCATCGCGTTTTTGGTCTCTTCCAGTTCATCGCGGCCGGCTCCCGCTTTCGCGGCCCTGCGGAGATCGCAGGCGAAACCGCGCAAAAGCTCCGTCATAACCTTGTTCATTTCGCGGGTGCTGCCGGATACGGCGGACTCGGGCATGGAGTATTTGGGGACTACGCCGTATTTGCTGACCAGGTTGGCCATCATGTCCCACTGGCCGCCGTCCTGGACGGGCGCCGACAGCAGAAAATCCAGGATCCTGCTTCCCGTCGGTTCATCCGCGGTATCGAGAATATTTTCCAGGAACCAGTTGGATTTTTCGATTTTATCCCAGAAGAGCATGTAATTCTGCGAGAGTTCGAAATCCTTCAGATTGCATTTGTGAATGATCCGGTAGCGCATCACATTCATCGCGGCAAAGAGCCAGCAGCGGCCGCTATGCTTCTGATCGGTGACGGCCCCCTGTTCCAGGGACAGGGAAAATTCGTGATTGTCGGTCCGGATGACCGTGTGGTTCTGGCAGCTTTTGTTGAGACCGTTCGTCATAACGGCGTCGCAGGCCACCTGATTGAGCGGGTCCTTATGGAACGCTTCGCTGTACTTTCCGAGCAGTTCCCGGGTAATTTCCTTATTCATTCGCTAAACCTCCTGAAATCCTGTATAACGGACTGTTAAAATTCCAAAACACCTCAAACCCGCTCATTTTTCTATGGAAAATGGCTGCTTTTCGGTGTTTTACGGGGGTCTCCGCTCCGGCCGGTGCTGAACAGGCACGGAACAATCCGTCTGGCATCATTTGACCCCAAACATCATCATAGCATGAAAAATCGAAAGTGTAAAACGGTTTTTGAATGTCTAAACTGTCACAATTTTTCCAATATTTCGCGGGATAATTGTGGAAAAATCCAACAAAACTATTGACCCACAGCGGATTTTCTGTTATAAAATGAAAATGTCAGGGCCGAAAGTCCGAATCCACGGCATGTTCACATACCGGCGGACGGAAGACTTTACGACCCGCGGCGACATAAAATTTTCAGCGGGAAGGAGGAAAGGGAAAATGAAGCTGTGCACGTCAACCAACATCTTGAACTTCAATTTGGATAAGCCCTATCAGGTACCGATGGCGGAAGCGGTGAAGGCCTGCGCGAAGGCCGGCTACCGGTACATCGACGCGAATCTCTGCGGGGCCAGCCGGCCGGGACAGGAGATGGCGCGGGACGACTGGGAAGACTGGATCCGCGGGATCAGGGAGCTGGCGGACCGGCTGGGCGTTCAGTTTATCCAGGCACATTCCTTCTGGTCGATCGGCAACATCATGACGGAGGACGGGAAGCTTCAGGAAGGAGACCGGTCGGAAGAACTGATGAGGCGCAGCGTACTCTGCGCGGAGATCCTGGGCGTAAAGTGGATGGTGGTCCATCCCTATACGGTGAAGCAGGAATCCTGGTACAGCTATAAAAAATCATTCGCGTGCAACCGGGAGTATTATAAGCGATGGGGAGATGAGTTCGCCCGGCACGGGGTCGGCATGGCGATCGAGAATCTGGGAAAAAGCAAGTACTGCGCCTGCGCGGAGGAGCTTCTCGAGTTGATCGGGGAGATCGGCAACCCCATGGTGCAGATCTGTATCGACACCGGGCACGCGCATTTGTCCGGAATCAATCCGGCGGATCTGATCCGGAAAATCGGCCCCCATCTGAAAGCGACGCATATCGCCGACAATCATCAGAACCGGGACGAGCACTTCGCGCCGTTTAACGGCACGATCGACTGGCCGGAAGTGATGAAGGCCCTGCGCGAGATCGGCTATGAGGAAGCGTTCGCGTTTGAAATCCATCATCTCACCAGTATGTATCCGTCCGCGGTGCAGCAGAACCTGGTTAATTTTTCTTATGATCTGGGAAATTATCTGCTTCAGCTTTCCTGAGGAAGAGAGGCGGACCGGCACACGGATGAAATAAGGCGGACCGGTACACGGGGCGGAAAGGGGGAATGTTATCGAAGGAGACGGCAGGCAGAGAGTCATATGGTTTTCGGAATTAAACGGACGCGCCGCGCGACTGCGGCAAACGGAAAGAACAATCATTTACGAAGGAGGATACCATGAAAAGAACATTGGCGATCGTAGTGGCGTCCGCGCTGGCGGCGGTAAGCCTGGCGGGATGCGGGAACTCGAATAATTCGTCCACGACCGCGGCGGAGACAACCGCTGCCGCGACGACGGCGGCCCAGACAACGGCGGCGGCGGAAACGACGGCGGCAGCCGCGGAAACAACGACGGCCGCGGGGGGGCAGATGAATGGTTCGGCACGGAGGACGGCAAGACCGTAACCCTCCGCTTCTACGGCGGCGTGCAGCCGGAATTCGGCTACGACGAGGTTTGCGCGAATTTTAATGAGCAGTATAAGGACAAGGGCGTACAGGTCGAATATGTCCGCTATGTCAACAATACCGACGGCAATCTGCAGCTGGACAACTATCTGATGGCCGGCGGCGAGGTGGATGTCTTTATGGGGTACGGCGGCGTTGCCAAACTGAACGACCGCGTGTCCTCGAATCTGGTTCTGGAACTCTCTGATTATCTGGAAAAATATAATTTTGATCTGGTCAAGGAACTGGGCGAAATCAATATGGTCAATTATGTCCGTGACGACGGCAAATGTTACGGTTTCCCGACAAAATACGAGAATATCATATGGATGCTGATCAACAAGGATATGTTTGACGCTGCCGGCATTCCGATCCCCTATGACGGCTGGACTTATTCGGAGTTCATGGACGCCATTGAAAAACTCACCACCGGCGAGGGGCAGGATAAGGTTTACGGCATGTGCTGGGCCTTTAATGAAAGCTGGACCAGCAGCAAGTCCCTGCTTGGTTCCGTGCTGGCTCCGTACGCGACCTTTAAGGATGATCAGGGATCGGCGGTCAATTATGACAACGAAGTCTGGAGGCAGGGCCTCGAGATGCTGAAGACCAGCATCGACAACGGCTGGGCGACGCCTCTGGAGGACGAGGTGACGGAGAACCTGAAAGTGGAGAATTATTTCCTGGAAGGCAAGTGCGCGATCGAGCTCTGCATCGCGCAGATGCGTCTTGTTATGGATCAGGAAGGACATCCCCATGACTTTACGACGGCGCTGGTGCCGGCTCCCGTTCCGGACGGCGAGGAGTACAACACGCCGTTCTACCGCACACACGCCCATGTCAACGGCGCCGGCGACCTGATCTGCATTTCGTCGAAAACCCCTTATCCGGACGCCGCTTTTGAATTCGCGCTCTGGTACCTGACCGGCGGCATGGCCCCCGTGGCCAAGGGCGGGCGTATCCCGCTGTGGACCGGTTTTGATAAAGATTCCGTCATAAAGATGATCCAGGAAAATGCCGGTGATTCCATCGACGAGCAGTCCCTCCGCAATTATCTTTCAGTCGATAATACCCAGGGTGTCAAGGAACTTGTCATCCCGGTAGCGGACGAGATCAGCACCGTGTACAGGGAGGAAGTCGAAGGGCTTCTGTACGGGCAGCAGGATGTCGACACGACGATTGAGCATCTGGTAACACGCGGCAATGAGATGATTGCGGGCGCGCAATAAAGGGAGCGCGCGGTCTTCCTGTCGGGAACCGCGGGTACGGGACGGGACGGAGGAGGGATCTGTCCCGTCTCCCGTCTTATGGAAATCTCCTGTCCGGGAACGCGTTCCCCGCGGGAGGAAAACCGGAATCAAGGAGTTAGGAGGGAATGATGAGGAAACCAAGTGATGAAAGGACGAAAAACGCCAGACGCAGGTCGCTTCGGGAGAATCTGACGGCCTATGCGTTTCTGTTTCCCAGTATGCTCGGCGTTTTTCTTTTCAGCTTGTTCCCGCTTCTGATTTCCCTGTATGTGAGTCTGACCGACTGGAATTTCACACAGGGGATCGGAAACTGGAATTTCGTAGGACTTGAAAACTTCCTGGATCTTTGGACGGACGAGTGGTTCATCGCGTCCCTAAAGAACACGTTGATTTACAGTATCGTCACCGTGCCGATCAGCCTGTTTTTATCGCTGGTGCTGGCGGTGATCATTGATGAATTCTGCTATAAGAAACTCGCGAGCGTCGTGCGCGTGGCCATGTATATGCCCCATATCTGCAACTCCGTGGCGATTTCCGTCGTCTGGATGGCGCTGTATTCCAAATACGGCCCCTTTACCCAGCTGATGCGTTTCCTGGGGTGGGAGGATCCGCCCCGTTTCCTGGCGAGTTACACGTGGGCGCTGCCGGCCCTGATGCTGGTCTCGATCTGGGCGGGACTCGGCTACCGGATCTTTGTTTACAGCGCGTCGCTGACATCCCTGCCGAGGGATCTGTACGAAACGGCCGATATAGACGGCGGGAACGCCTTCCAGAAATTTTTCTACATTACGATGCCGCTTCTGCGTCCCACGACGTTCTTTTTGACGATTACCGGCATCATAGGCAGCTTTAAGGTGTTCACGTATTCCAACGTTATGACCAAGGGCGGCCCCGGAAGTTCGACGTACACGCTGGTGTATTACATTTATAAGACCGCGTTTGATTACAACCGCATGGGCTACGCGTCCGCGGTGGCCGTGATCCTGTTCCTGATGCTGCTGGTCGTGACGATCATTCAGTGGGTCCATAACAACAGGACCGAGAAAGAATAGGAGGGGCGGTATGAAAAAGAAGAATGATCCGGGCTTTACGGTGAATAAAAGGAAACGCCCCCTTTCAAAAGTGATCGTGCGGTTTTTGATGACCCTTCTGATTCTGGGCGTGGCGTTTCTGATGATCGTTCCGTTTTTGTGGATGATCTCCGCCTCGTTCAAGACGGAGCGGGACGTGATGAAGATCCCCATCGAGTGGATCCCGAAATATTTTTACATTG
>CAZPGD010000114.1:0-5666 GCA_964585865.1 uncultured Hungatella sp.
AACGAAAAGCCGGAACCGGCTCGGTGCCGGGCATGGGAGTGTCCGGGGTTGAGGAACGAAAAGCCGAAACCGGCGCGGGGCCGGGAGCGGGCGCGTCCGAAGCGGCGGAACGAAAAGCCGCCTTTGATTCCCGGAAGGCGGAGGACAGGGAGTTGGAAGCGATTTTCACCCGCACTTACGGTGAGCGGAAGCGCCGCCTGCCGGCGGAGACCGGCGCCCGTCGCGTCGTTTTTGACGACAGGAAGAAAAGCGCGGGGGAAGACCGGGCGGACTGTGAAGAGTATCTTCTGGTGGACGGCTATAATATTATTTATGCCTGGGATGAACTGCGCGAACTTGCGGAAACGTCGATCGACAGCGCCCGGCACAGACTGATGGACATATTGTGCAACTACCAGGGGTACACGGGCTGTATCCTGATCCTGGTATTTGACGCGTATAAGGTGGAAGGGAACCTGGGGCAGGCGATCCGTTACCACAATATCCATGTGATTTATACAAAGGAAGCCGAGACGGCCGATCAGTACATTGAGAAGCTGGCCCATCAGATGGGGCGCAGCCACCGTGTCACGGTGGCCACTTCGGACGGCCTGGAGCAGCTGATTATCCGCGGCCAGGGGTGCCGCCTGCTGTCGGCCAAGGACCTGAAGGAAGCGGTCGATGATGTGAACGAAGCGATACGCGGGGAACATTTGCGGCGGTTTCCGGCGAGAAACGGCAATTATCTGTTTAACCACGCGGAAGAGGGCCTGCGGGATTATCTGGAAGATGTGAGACTGG
Organism: uncultured Hungatella sp.; assembly: GCA_964585865.1. Lineage (GTDB taxonomy): Bacteria > Bacillota > Clostridia > Lachnospirales > Lachnospiraceae > UBA3402. The sequence goes on from CAZPGD010000114.1 coordinate 781, forward strand.
GAAAGGAAAAGGAAGATCATGGCGGAAAAGCTGACAAAAAGTGATATTAAGAAAATCGAGGAGGAGATCAGCCGCAGGAAGCATGTCGTGCGGCAGGAAACCTTAGAGGCTCTGAAGGAAGCGCGCGCCCAGGGCGACCTGAGCGAGAATTTTGAATATTATACGGCCAAACGGGAGAAGAATCAGAATGAAAGCCGTATCCGCTATCTGGAAAAGATGCTGAAGACCGCTCAGGTTATCACGGACGATTCCGCCGCGGACGAGGTGGGGATCAACGATTCGGTGGAAGTATATATAGAAGATGAAGATACCGTGGAAACATACCGGCTGGTGACGTCCATCCGGAGCAACGCGCTGGAAAATCTGGTCAGCATCGAAGCGCCCGTGGGAAAAGCGCTGCTGGGCCATAAAACGGGGGATCGGGTCTATATCCGGATTGATGAGGACATGGGATATTATGTGGAGATCCGCTCCATTATCAAATCCTCGGACGAGTCGGGGGACGCGATTCGCGGCTTCTAGCGGGAATGAACGGTTATAAAAGGCGGGAATGAGCGGCCATGGACGGAAACAAATGGTCTTAAGCGAAAAATGAAGGCCATGAACGGAAACGAACGGTCATAAGCGGAAATAAGCGATGAACAGAAATCCGCCGCCGGACGCCCGTTTTTCCGCGGCGGGTTGTGGTCGGATTTCCGGCATAAAAAGGCAAGGCCTTCTGCCGCCCTGCCTGCGTTAACGCACGCCCTTCATCTTCCCTTCGGCGTTCACATAATAATTATCAACCCACGTATCCTTGGCCAGAACGCCCTTTTCGTCGAAATAATACCAAGATCCCTTCTGCTTGAACCAGCCGGTTTTCAGAATGCCGTCCTCGTCCAGATAGTAAGTCTTCCCGTCTCCGTCCTCGATCCAGCCGGTCAGGCTCTTCCCTTCCTCATCGGTGTACGTCCAGGTTTTATCTTCATGTTCCGTCCATGTACCGGCATAAACCGGAAGTACGGAAAAAAGCATCATCAGAAAGGAAACGACGACTGCGGCAGCCGTTGCTCTGCGCATCTTCTCACAGCCTCCTTTCGCATATCCGAGCAAATTCTCTCTCAATTACCCACAGTATAGCACGGGGAAAGGGGATTGACCAGAGAAAAGGACTATTTAAATCTTAAAATTTTCCTACAATATTCTTACCAAATACCTATGTATCCGGGCGCCGCCCGGATGCCTCCGCGGGCAGCCCCGAGCCGCCCGGATGCCTCTGCGGGCAGTCTCGCGCCGCCCGGATGTCTCCGCGCGGCCGCCTGATGGGGCTTTCGGGACAGGCGGACAGGGGGCCGGCGGGGGTACCGGCGGCGGACAGGCGGAAAAATACTTTCAAACGGGAGAGAAGTGTGGTATAATCCGAGGAAAGCGACGGCGCCGCCTGCGGAAGCCGGCGTTCGACGAGTATCCCCTGTCGAGACGCAAGTTGAGACGGCATAATCCCCATCGAGACGCAAGTTGAGATGGCATAATCTCCATCGAGACGCAAGTCGAGATGGTATAATTCCCATCGGGGCGGGAGCCGGGACGGTATAATCCCGCCGGAGGAAACGGATGGTTCATTGCGGAAAGGCGGATTTATGAAGAAGATCAGTGTTGTGGTACCCTGCTTTAATGAGGAAGAGAATGTGCGCCCCCTGGCGGATGCGCTGCGCCGGATGTTCAAAACGGACCTGCCGCAATATCGATATGAGATCCTGTTTATTGATAATGATTCCCGCGACGGGACCCGGGAGATCATTCGCCGGCTGTGCGCGGAGGACAAGAATATCCGGGCGATTTTTAACGCCAAAAACTTCGGCCAGTTCAATTCCCCCTACTACGCGATGCTGCAGACCGACGGGGACTGCACGGTGTCGATGGCGGCCGATTTCCAGGACCCGGTGGAAATGATACCCAAGTATGTAAAAGAATGGGAGAACGGCTACAAGATCGTAATCGGGGTAAAGAAATCCAGCAAGGAAAACAAGCTGATGTACTGGCTGCGCGGCTGTTATTACAAGCTGATCAAATGGCTGTCGGATGTGGAGCAGATCGAGCAGTTTACCGGCTTCGGGCTTTATGACGCGGCGTTTATCGACGTGCTGAGGGATCTGGACGATCCGACGCCGTTTCTGCGCGGGATCGTGGCGGAACTGGGTTTTCGGCACAAGGAGATTCCTTTTGAGCAGCCCTTAAGGCGGGCGGGCAAGAGCAGCAATAATTTTTACCGTCTTTACGACGCCGCCATGCTCAGCGTTACTTCCTATACGAAGGCGGGCATCCGCCTGGCGACGTTTATAGGGGCCATAAGCGGCGTGATCAGTCTGATCGTTGCCATCGTTTATCTTGTCATGAAGCTGGTCTGGTGGGACCGTTTCGTGGCGGGAATGGCGCCCATGCTGATCGGGTCGCTGTTTCTGGGATCGGTCCAGATCTTTTTTATCGGGGTAATCGGCGAGTACGTGCTGGCCATTAATCAACGCGTCATGCACCGTCCGCTGGTGGTGGAAGAGGAGCGGATCAATTTCCCGCGGGAGGAAGAAAAAAAGAAGAAACGAAAGAAAAAAAAGGCCCGGACGGCGCAGAAGAACGGCCAGAACGGGGCCGGGGCGCAGGAAAGTCCGGCCGGGGAGCGGCCCGCGAAGGAGGAAGATGAAGTTTAAGATCGATGTAGTCCGGATACGGGAAAATTCCATACAGATAAACGGCTGGGTCGTCGGCAGGACCCCCGAGTCGCGGGCGGCCTTCCTGGTTCTGGACGAGAACCGGCAGAAAGTGAAGGCCAGGTGCGTGCCGACCCGCCGTGACGACGTGAGCCAGATCTATTATAAGAGGATTTACGACCGGGATTTCGGTTTCGATATCCGTTTTCCTTATGAGCGGGGAAGAACCTACCGGCTGCTGATCCGCTGCGACGGAAGGATAAAAAGCGTCCGCTTCAATGAGAAGCTGATCGCGAAACGGTCCAGCGTGGCATATAAGCGGCTGGAGAAGATCCGCGATCTGATGAACATGGAAACGGTTCATGTGGCGGCGGAGTTCTGGAAAGAGCACGGTTTTAAGGCGCTGCTCCTCAAATCCGGACACAAACTGCAGGGGATCGATAACGATTATGAGTACGCGGAATGGTACGATCTGACAAAACCGCCGGAGGAGGAACTGGCGCGGCAGCGCGGAGAAGATTTCCCGGGCGGGCCGAAATTTTCCATCGTCATGCCGGTTTATAAGGCCCCGGAACGGTTCCTGCGGGTGATGCTGGATTCCATTCTGGCGCAGACTTATGGGAACTGGGAACTCTGCATAGCGGACGGGAGCCCGAAGGGACAGGACTCGGCGGCGCTTATCGGGCGGTACATGGCGGGCGATCCCCGCATCCGCTACCGGGCGCTGGGGAAAAACGGGGGCATCGCGGAGAATACGAACGCGGCTATCGGGATGGCGGACGGCGATTTTATCGTCCTGGCGGATCAGGACGACGCCATGCCGGAACATGCCCTCTATGAGTGCGCGCGGGAGATCCGTCTCCATCCGCGGTGCGACGTGATTTATTCCGATGAAGACAAGATGGATATGGATGGCGGCGCGCTTTTTGATCCGCATTTTAAACCGGATTTCAATCCGGATCTTTTATGCAGCGTGAATTATATCTGCCACCAGTTCGTGGTGAAGCGGGAACTGATGGAACGGGTGGGCGGGTTCCGGAAGGAGTATGACGGCGCCCAGGACTACGATCTGATTTTCCGCTGTACGGAAGCGGCGGAGGAGATCCGCCATATCCCGAAGGTGCTTTATCACTGGCGTTGCCACCAGGGGTCCACGTCCAGCAATCCCCAGAGTAAACTGTACGCGTTTGAGGCCGGGTCCCGGGCGATCATGGATCATTACGCGAGGGTGGGAATTCAGGCGGAAAGGGTGGAAAAGGGAGTGGATTACGGGATCTACCACACGGTTTTTTCCCTGCCGGAGAAACCGCTGGTCTCGGTTATTATTCCCAATAAGGACCATCACGCCGATCTGGATCTCTGCATCCGCTCGATTCTTACGAAGTGCACCTATAAGAATCTGGAATTTGTGGTTGTGGAGAATAACAGCCGGAACCCGGAAACCTTCGCGTATTATAAACGGATCCGGGAGGAATTTCCCCAGGTCCGCGTGGCGGTCTGGAAACGGGAGTTCAATTTTTCCGCCATCAATAACTTCGGCGCGTCGTTCGCCCGCGGCGAGTACCTGCTGTTTCTGAATAATGATACGGAGCCGATTGCCGAAAATTTCATCGAGGAAATGCTGGGGTTCTGCCGGAGGGAGGACGTGGGGGCCGTCGGGGCCAGGCTGCTGTACCAGGACGATACGATCCAGCACGCCGGAGTCGTGGTCGGTTTCGGCGGGATCGCCGGACATACGTTTATCGGGCTCCATGAGGCGGAGAACAGCTATTTCCACCGGGCCATGTGCGCGCAGGATTACAGCGCGGTGACGGCCGCCTGCATGATGAGCAAAAAATCCGTATTTGAGGCCGTGGGAGGATTCAGCGAGGATCTGGCCGTGGCGTTCAATGATATCGATTACTGCATGAAGGTCCGCGCGCTGGGGAAACTGGTGGTTTACGCGCCTTACGCGGTGCTTTACCATTACGAGTCGAAGTCGCGGGGGCTGGAGGACACGCCGGAGAAGGTGGAGCGGTTCAACCGGGAAGTGGCCAGGTTCGCGAAGAAATGGCCGGATATCCTGCGGGACGGCGATCCGTATTACAATCCGAACCTGACTCTGCGCAAGTCGAATTTTGCCCTGCGGGATCTGCTGAAGGAGAAAATCGGGGAGCCCTATCCCCTGGATCCCGCGATCCGGAAGCTGATGGAAGAAACGGC
>CAZPGD010000115.1:0-5657 GCA_964585865.1 uncultured Hungatella sp.
ACCTTCGAAACGGCCTTTTCATTGCCGGGAATCGGCGTGGAACTCAGGATAACCACATCACCCGGCTTAATTGATACCTTTTTATGGATACTGGACGCCATGCGCGACAGCGCCGCCATGGATTCGCCCTGACTGCCCGTGGTAATCAGCACCGTCTTCTCATCGGGATAATTTTTCAGATTATCAATATCGATCAGCGTGCCGTCCGGAATCTTGATATAGCCCAGTTCGCTGGCAATGCCGATCACCGTCACCATGCTGCGGCCCTCGATCACGACCTTCCGGCCGTACTTGTAGGCGGAATTGATGATCTGCTGCACCCGGTCCACATTGGACGAAAAAGTCGCCACGAGGATCCGGTTGTTCTGATGCTCCGCGAAAATCGCGTCGAACGTCCTGCCCACCGTGCGCTCCGACGCCGTAAATCCCGGCCGCAGCGCGTTCGTGCTGTCGCACATCAGCGCCAGAACGCCCTTTTTGCCCAGTTCCGCGAACCGCTGCAGATCCGCGTGCTCGCCGAAAACCGGCGTATAATCGATCTTGAAATCGCCGGTATGCAGAATCACTCCCGCCGGCGTAAAAATCGCCAGCGCCGACGCGTCGGCGATACTGTGATTCGTCTTGATAAACTCGACGCGGAAACACCCCAGATTAATCGTCTGGCCGTGTTTGACCACCTTCCGCCTGGTGGTCTTCAGCATGTTATGCTCCTTCAGCTTGTTCTCGATCAGCGCGATGGTCAGCTTCGTCCCGTAGACCGGCACGTTGATCTCCTGAAGGACATAGGGGAGGGCCCCGATGTGGTCCTCATGTCCGTGCGTGATCACGAACCCCTTCACTTTCTCCTTGTTTTCTTTTAAATACGTAATATCGGGGATACAAAGATCGATCCCCAGCATATCGTCGCTCGGAAAGGCCAGTCCGCAGTCGATGACGATGATATTGTCCTCGTACTCGATGGCCGTAATATTCATACCGATCTGCTCCAGACCGCCCAAAGGAATAATCTTTACCTTCTGGTACTGGTCCGGCTGCCGATTCTGTTGCTTCAATACTGATACCTCCATAGTCTGTCTGAAAATATAAAACTTCCGCCTGCCCGCCGGCTCACCGTTTTTTCACACCGGTTTGCCGCCGCAATTCACCCTCCGCGGGTTCGGGCGCTTCTCCCATTTTTTCGCGGCAGGAACGGCAATACCCGTACAATTTGACCTCATGATCCGTCACCAGAAATCCCAGCCGCTCAAGCAGGCTCTGCTCCAGCGTATCCAGCAGATCCTCCTCCAAGGAAAACACCGCGCCGCAGCCGCTGCATATCGCGTGATGATGGTGGTGGCGCTTTTCCTGCTCCTCTCCCGGAAGCTTCCCCAGTTCATAACGGGCGGATCCGTCATCCAAACTGATCCGGTCAATAATCTGCAGATCCACCAGTACCTGAAGCGTCCGGTAAACGGTCGCCAGCCCGATCCGCGGATCCGCGGCCTGCGCCAGAACATAGATCTCCTCCGCCGTCAGATGCTCGCCCGGACGTTCGGCCATCAGTTCCAGCACCATCAGGCGCTGCTTCGTCACCTTCAGCTTTTTCTCTTTTAACATCTGCTTGAATACAGTTTCATTCATACGCGGCCAGTTCCTTCCCGTATCCGCAGTCACTTCTGCAGTTCCACGTCCAGATCCGCGGTCAGTTCCGCAAAAATACGGAACAGGTAATCCAGTTCGTCGTCATTCTCCACGAACTCATACACCGCCTCTTCCTCCTCCGCCCCGGAACGGTCCTTGAGCACATAGCATTGTCCTTCCTCGTCGCCCTCCTCCGCGTCCGTCACCAGCAGATAATCCATCCCGCCGATCCGCGTCTCTTCCAGCACACTGAAACGCACCCTGTCCCCATCCTCGGTTTCCAGGGTGATCACTTTATCCTCATTCATCTTCCCGGTCCTTCCTTGTTGATGTTGGCGGCAAATGACACCGGACGGAGCATTCCGTGCTTCGCCCTCCCGCAATCCTGCCCGTCACTCGGGATCCGCGGAACTCCCTCCCCGCCGCTTTCTCCGGCTCTCGTCCAGATAATCCTGAAGAATGATACCGGCCGCCACCTTATCGATCACCTTTTTCCGCTCCCCCGCCGGCACACCGCTCTCCGCCAGGATCTCGTCGGCCGCCGCCGTCGTCAGCCTCTCGTCCCACAGGATCACCGGGAGTCCCGTCCGCCGCCTGAGAATCTCCGCGAATTCCTCCGTTTTTTCCGCCCTCTCCCCGACCGTATCATCCATGTTCTTCGGATAACCCAGAACAATGGTTTCGACCTGATATTCGGAGATCAGTTCCTCAATCCGGCGGCATGTCGCGCGCAGTTTATTCTCTTCCTTTCTCGTAATCGTCTCGATTCCGCCGGCAATCAGGCCGGTCGGATCACAGACCGCCACGCCGACCGTCTTCGCGCCAAAATCAAGACCCATAATCCTCATGGAAATCTTCTCCGCCCGTCACACGCGGCCATACGCGCATCCCCTTCTCTCACATAAACACTCCGGCTCACGCGCACTCCTTCCCCCCGCGTAATCGCTCCGGCTCACACGCACTCCTTCCTCCCGCGTAAACACTCCGGCTCACGCGCACCCTTTTCTCTCACATAAACGCTCCGGCTCACGCGCACTCCTTCCCCCGCGTAATCGCTCCGGCTCACGCGCCTTTCCCTTCCCCGACATAAATACTCAAGCCCCGCTTTGCGGGGCAACATGCCAAAAGAGCCTGCGACTGGCGGCAAGCTCCGCGGTGCTTTCACTTTTTCACGTTCTTACCGAATCTTTTCCGACCCGAACCGCCGGCACGCGGATCCAACCCGCAAACACACGACCCCCGCCCGCCGGCACACGTTCACCGGAGCCGTTCATCGATATACACAGACAGAAGCAATTCCAGAATCTCATCCCTCTCGGCCTTCATGATAAGACTTCTGGCATTCTTATGACTGGTAATATAGGTGGGATCTCCAGACATGATGTAACCTACGATCTGATTAACAGGGTTGTAACCTTTTTCCGTAAGCGCTGTGTACACTTCCTGCAGGATCTGACTCACATCCATCTGATTATCCTGTACGACACGAAAACTTTGTGTGTCCTGAATACCTCCCATATGTCCTCACGTCCTTTAATGTTCCCCTTTATTTTATACTACTTTCATCCGTTCGTAAAGGGAAATATTTCTGAAATATTCCTGTCTTTTTCCTGACACTTACGACAATAACAACAACTCGTCCGTCAGCAGTTTTGTCAGCCGTCCGCGGAGCATCCTGCCCTGTTTTTCCGCGTCCCAGGGGACGGCCGCCCGCAAATATTCCCGGGTATGACCCGCCAGATATTCCACCCCGTCTACCAGGATTTTCTCTTCCGCCAGCACCTCCCGCTCCTGTCCCAGAAAGGATTTCCGGTAGGCAAGGGATTTCTCCCTGTCCAGTCTCAAAAGCCTGGCGCTCCGTTCCTTCTTCACCGCTTCCCCGACCTGGCCGTCCATGGCCGCGGCCCTGGTCCCTTCCCTGCGGGAATAAGGAAAAACATGAAGTTCATAGAAACCGATCCGCTCAATCAGCGCCTCCGTTTGCTCAAATTCCTCCTCCGTCTCGCCGGGAAAACCGACAATCACATCCGTCGTGATGGCCGGATTATCAAAACAGCCGCGCAGGATCCGGCAGCGCTCCTCATATTCCGCCGCCGTGTAATGACGGTTCATACGCTTTAACGTCTCGTCACAGCCGCTCTGCATGGACAGATGAAAATGCGGGCAGATTGTACGGAGCCCCGCCATCCGCCGCGCGAACTCCTCCGTCACGACGCGCGGTTCCAGAGAGCCCAGCCGCAGCCGCGCAAGCCCTTCGATCCCGTCCAGCCGTTCCATCAGTTCCGGCAGCCCGGTCCGCCGCTCGTCAGGCATGTCAATTCCGTAGGAACTGATGTGGATCCCCGTCAGCACGATTTCACGGAAACCGGCCCCCACCAGCCTGCGGGCCTCTTCCACGATCTCTTCCGCGCCGCGGCTCCTGACCCTGCCCCTGACATAGGGAATGACGCAGTAGCTGCAGAACTGATTGCAGCCGTCCTGGATTTTTATAAACGCCCGGGTGTGCCCGGCCATACGGCTGACGGACAGTTCCTCATACTCCCGCTCGCGGGAAATGTCCTCCATGTAAATCCCGGTATGTTCCGCACGGCTCTGCCAGCCGTCCGACCCCTGCCGCTCCTTGCGCCGCGGTTCGGAACCCGACTGTTCCCTTTTCTCCGCGCAGCACGGTTTCCCTTTCTCTTCGCGCTCCAGCCCCCTTTTCGTCCCGGTCTTTTGCGGTCCGGCCTTCTCCGGTTCGTCCCTCTCCGTCCCGGCCTGCTCCGGCTCGGCCTTCTCCGGTTCGGCCATCTCCGTCCCGGCCTGCTCTAACCCGGCCTGCTCCGGTTCGCCATTCTCCGTCCCGGCCTGCTCTAACCCGGCCTCCTGTTCCGCGAAGCCTTGTCCGCCGCACGGTTCTTCCCGCTGCCCGGTCCGCTCCCGCCCGTTATCCGGACGTCCTTCCCGCGCTTCCCGTTCCTCAAAATACGCTTCCAGAATCTTCACCAGATCCTTTTTCCGGTTATTCCCGATAACCAGATCCACGGCCGCGTCCTCCGCCAGCCGCGCCCCCGCCGCCTGTACATAGCAGCCGACGGCCGCCACCACGCTGTCCGGGTTCTTTTTTTTCGCCCGGTGGAGCATCTGCCGCGATTTCCTGTCGGCAATATTTGTCACCGAACAGGTATTCACGACATACACATCCGCCGCCTCGTCAAAAGGCACGATCCGGTACCCGGCCTCCTCCAGAAGCTGCCGCATCGCTTCCGTTTCGTAGGCGTTTACCTTACAGCCAAGACTGTGCAGCGCCGCCCTTCTCATATCGATTTCTCCCGTTCATCCGCCATTTACACAAAATTCACCCGCCGCGCAAATTTCCTGTTTCATGCAATCTGTCTATTGACTTTTCCCCGTCCCCTCTGTACTATAACCATATACGGCCCCGGGTCCGAACCCCCGCGGGACCGCGGATTATGGCACCATTTCAGAACATGACAAGGAGGAAATTCTACATGAAAACGGTACGTATATCCTTAAATTCCATTGATAAAGTAAAATCATTCGTCAACGACCTCTCCAAATTCGACGAGGACTTTGACCTTGTTTCCGGACGCTACGTGATTGACGCCAAGTCGATCATGGGCATCTTCAGCCTTGACCTGTCCAAACCCATCGACTTAAACATCCACGCCGAATCGGAACCGGTTCTCTCCGAAATCCTTTCCGTACTGACCCCTTATATTACAAAGGAATAACGTGATAATGCCAGGGCCGAAAGTCTATCATCCACGGCATGTTCACATGCCGGTGGATGAATGACTTTACGACCCGCCCCGACATGAGGAAGCAGCGGGGCAGGGCCCCGCAGCCTTCACCCGCACTTTACGACTTCCCTCTCCCGCACCGCCGTCTCCACCATTTCCTCAATCTTTCCCCGCAGCTTCTCCTCCGACTTGCGGATCGCCTTCAGCCGGGGCTTTGTCACCGGATGTTTCGCCACAAAAATCGTACAGCAGTCCTCATAGGGCAGGATCGACGTTTCATACGTCCCGATCCGC
>CAZPGD010000116.1:0-5650 GCA_964585865.1 uncultured Hungatella sp.
GACCAAGTTTTTCAAGGTGGATAAGGCCAGAACCCGCGAATACGGCGGCAGCGGCATCGGCCTGTCCATCGTCAAGGCGATCATGGAATCCCATCATCGGGAATACGGCGCCCGGAACGTGGACGGCGGCGTGGAATTCTGGTTCACGCTGGACGCCGCGGAAGAGCCGGAAAATATGCAAACAGAAGGGCCGCTGTAGCGGCGGAAAGGGAATCACAATGGACAAAATACGGGCGGACGCGAAAGCCGATCTGCATATGCACAGTTCCTTTTCGGACGGCACGGATACCCCGGCGCAGCTTGCGGAGAAGGTAAGGGAAGCGGGCATATCGGTATTTTCCGTCACGGATCACGACACCGCGGACGGAGCGGAAGAACTGCTGGCCGGTCCCCTGCCGGACGGCCTGACCGTTATTCCCGGCATCGAGTTTTCCTGCCGGCTTAAGGAAGGGAAATGCCATATTCTGGGATACGGTTATGATGTTCACGCTCCGGCCTTCCGGGCGGCTCTGGAAGAGGGGAATGCCCTGCGGAGAGACAAATTGCGGAGACGGCTGGAATTTCTGGAAGCGGAAGGGATTCGCTTCCCGGATGCGGAGGTGGAGGCGTTGTGGCGGATGCGCAGTCCGGGGAAGCCGCATCTGGGGAACCTGATGGTCAAATACGGGTACGCAAAGAACAGGGAGCAGGCGATAACCGGAACGCTCAACCGCTGCCCGGCCGGCATGGACCGGATCGACGCCAAAACCGCGATCCGGGCGATCCTGGACGCGGGCGGCATCCCGGTCTGGGCCCATCCTCTGGGCGAGACGGGGGAGCGGCCGCTTAGTGGGGAAGAGATTGAGGAGAGGCTGGCGGAACTGCTGTCCTACGGCCTGCGGGGGATGGAATGTTATTATTCCGCCTATCCCGTTTCCGGGTGCCGAAAACTGGCCGGGATCGCCGGGCGGAACGGGCTTCTGGTCTCCGGAGGCAGCGATTATCACGGCGGGAATAAGAAGATCGCCCTCGGGACGCTGAACGCGGACGGGGCCGCGGTCCCGGCGGAAAGACTTTCCGTTTTGAAAAATTTACGGAAGTGAAATTTACTTTTCATTTCCGCGATACGCGCGGAATTTTCGGGAATTCCGCTTCCTCTCTTTTCACCCGGAGAAATCTGTGGTAGAATGGGCGAAATGATTCTGTCCGGAGAGAGCAGGTACGCGCGGGAGCCGGCATGGAGCGAAGAAGAGACGGACAGTGACGGGAAGCAGAAGAAGAGACGGGCAGACGGCGGGAAGCGGAAGAAGAGACATGCAGACGGCGGGAAGCGGAAGAAGAGACATGCGGACGGCGGGAAACGGAAGAAGGGACGGGCAGACGATGAGGAACGGGAACAGAGGCAGAGGGCGCCGCTTTTGGAAAGGATTCGCCTGTGCCGCGGCGCTGACGCTGGCGGTCGGTCTGGCTGGCTGCGGCCGGAAGGAGGAACCGGCTGAAACGGCCGCGGAGACAACGGCTGTTATTATAGCGGAGACGGCTCCCGCAACAGGACAGGTGATCGAGGGGATCGATCCGCTTACCATAGACGGACCGGATTATGAGCGACTGAAGGACCTGCCGGTGCCGGAAACGGAGGCCCCGCCGGAGTATCTGCGCATCGGCGTGACGCATGAGATCGTGGAGGATCTTCAGGAACGGCTCATGGAACTCGGTTTTATGGACAATGACGAACCGACGGAATATTACGGATCCGTGACCCAGGACGCGGTAAAGGCATTTCAGCGCCAGAACGATCTTCCCATGGACGGGATCGCCGGGCCGGAGACATTTGCGGCGATCATGGATCCGGACGCGAAGTATTATGCCGCGTCCAAGGGGGAAAAAGGTTCCGATATCCAGAGGATCCAGAGCCGTCTGTATGAACTGGGATATCTGGCGTCGGAAGATTTGGTGACGGGCAATTTCGGCGATCAGACGGAAGCGGCGGTTCTGAAGCTGCAGGAGATCAACGGTATCACCCCGGACGGAAAAGTGGGGCGCCAGACAACGAATCTTCTGTACAGCGATATCGTTCAGCCCAACATGCTCCTGTACGGGGAGCAGAGCGAGGTGGTCCGGGCCGCGCAGGAGCGTCTGCGCTCGCTGGGATATATGACGACCGCGCCGGACGGCAAATACGGCGACGACACGACCGCCGCGGTGAAGCAGTTCCAGTCCCGGAACGATTTGATTGTGGACGGCTATCTGGGGCCCTCTACCCGCATGGTGCTGAACAGCGGCGACGCGGTTCCGAACGGCATCAGCCTGGGCGACCGGAATGACAGCGTCAGGCGCATCCAGCAGCTTCTGAGCAAATACGGCTATTTGTCCTCGTCGAACGTAACCGGATATTTCGGGGAAGTCACGGAGAAAGCCGTCAAGAATTTCCAGTCCAGAAACGGCCTGGTCAGCGACGGTTCCGTGGGCGTCCAGACGATGGCGAAGCTGACGGGCGGCAGCGCGCGCGGCAGTTCCGGCGGCAGCGCGGGAAGCGTCTCCGGCAGCGCCGCGGCCCTTGTTTCCATCGCCAAGTCCAAACTGGGCCGCTCCTATGTCTACGGGGCCAAGGGCCCGAATTCTTTCGACTGCTCCGGTTTTGTCTACTGGTGCCTGAACCAGGCCGGGGTCAGGCAAAGTTATCTGACTTCCTATGGATGGAGAAATGTGGGAAAATATACGAAAATCACCAGCTTTAACAACTTAAGGACCGGTGATATCGTGGTGGTCAGCGGCCATGTCGGCATTGTGGCCGAAAACGGCACCGTCGTGGACGCTTCTTCCGGAAACGGACGCGTGGTTCACCGCGCCATGGGGCCGTGGTGGCGCCGCAATTTTATATGCGGGTGGCGTATTTTCGGGTAGAACGGTCAGGCCGCGCAGTGTCCGTGTCGGTTTTCCTCTCAGGAAGCGTCGCCGCGGGACGGTTCCCCTTCCTCCTTAACCGGGAACCCTACCTGCGCCTTGAAGAGATCCCCGTCGATGTAAATCTCGAAGGTTCCTCCCTGCAGCTGTGTCAGGCTTTTGGCAATCGAGAGCCCCAGCCCGCTGCCTTCCGTGGTCCGCGCCACATCGCCCCGCACGAACCGCTCCGTCAGTTCGTCCGCGTTGATGTTCAGCGGGCTGGCGGAAACATTTTTAATCGTAAAATACACATAGCCGTCCTTTTTTACCATATCCGCATAGACGCGGCTCTGCTCCATGGCGTACTTGAACGCGTTGTTGTACAGATTCTCGATAACCCGCCAGAGGCGCCGTCCGTCGGCGGCGATGATGATGTCCTCGTCCGGCAGGTTGGAGACCAGCGTCAGGCGGCGCTGGGCGAAGCGTTCTTCAAATTCCCCGTTTGACTGCTGGATCAGTTCGACAAAATCGATATCGGAAATTTCCAGTTTCAGATTGCCGGAACTGGCCTTGGAAGCCTCGACCAGGTCTTCCGTCAGCGTTTTCAGTCGCTGCGACTTCTGGTCGAGGACATCCAGGTACCCCTGGATCTTCGGGTCCTGTATCTTTTCCCGTTTGAGAAGGTCCACGTAATTGATGATCGAGGTTAAGGGGGTCTTGATGTCATGGGAGACATTGGTGATCAGATCGGCCTTCAGCCGTTCGCTTTTCACCTGCTCCTGAATGGCGGTTTCCAGACCGTCCCCCAGGGTATTTAACGCGTTGCCGACCCGTTCCGCCGGTTCCGAGAAACCGCGCGTATCGATTTTATAGGACGTGTCTCCCGCCGATATTTTAAAAATCCCCTCCGAAATACGGGAATTTTCCGCGTGGCCGCGGCAGAGAAGCAGGTAGACCCAGATCTGGAAGCCGATAAGGATGAAAAGCGGGACCAAATACAGGTAGGGGAGCCCGATATTCCATTTTTGCCGGTACAGATAGAAGCAGGCCCCCGCAAGAGCGCCGCTGCAGAACAGGTAGCCGATAAATTCGAGCGTGAAACGCGCGCGGACCGGCATACCGGCCAGGGCGGGAAGCACGCGGCTTAAGGCGCGGCAGAGCAGACTGCCTTTCCAGATGTTTCGCGCCTTGTAATTGCGCAGGAAGCTGAGAGCGATGCCAAGCGTCACCAGATAGCAGGCGATCCGCTGAGCGGACCGGACCGTATAATCCTGATACGGCTGACTGACGATCAGGCGCGCCGCCCGCGGCATGATCTGTCCGGTCAGCCGTACGGCGAGCCATAGAAAGATAAAATAGACGACAATCATACATTCCAGGGGCAGATGGTCAAAATAATAGAGTTCGATCCCGGAGCGCGAAGCGTCCGTGTGTCCGGTGAGCCGCGCCATGGCGAATAATGTGGCCAGAAGTCCCGCGGCGCCGATCAGGGTCAGAATCGTGCCGCTGATGTACTCGTTGCGGATGCGGACATAGGCTTTGTGCGCTTCGGAATACGGATCATCGTAGGGATAATTCACGTCGACGCCGAGGAGGATGTAGTAGTCTGAGTTGTCGTATTGATTGTTGGTCGACAAGAGGGAAATGACATTTTCGGGGATATATTTGAGATTGGTGTCCACGAAAAGCGAATCGCCGCTCATGTAGAGGTAGCGTCCCATGTTCCGCAGGTCGTCGTCGCTTAGGTTCTCGGCGTTGGTATAGACGGACTCGCTGCCCGAATCGTCCGCGTACGAAACCCGGAAATACAGGTTGGACGGCCTGTCGATATAGTTGTAGCGGATCTGATAGTATTCCCCCAGAACGGTAAGAACCTGCACGGACAGATCTTCCAGAGTGGAAAAGGCGTCGCCGGGTCCCTTGTACACTTCGTTCGGATTATAGGCTTTCCACTCGATCATCGGCATCGCGGAAGCGCCCGATTCCCGTTCGTGGACGTCCGGTCCGCCGGCCACTTCGTAATTCTCATTCAGATAGTAGCCAAGGCGCCTGGCATAGCTGATCGCCTCGTTGAGGGTATAGATCTTCGAGTTGCCGGAATTATGGGTCACGCAGAACATGGCCGCGTCATAATTGAGATCCCCGTCGATCTCGAACAGATCCTTGTACTGTACGTACTGGAAAATTTTTTCGGCGTCCTCCTCCAGCTGAAGCGTGAAGGGGGAGGTGTCGGCGTAGGTTTCTTCCCGGATCCAGCCAAGGCCCCGGTCGAAATTTTCATTATAGATGATAAATGTGACGCCGACGAAACTCAGGCAGAGAAAGAGAAGGTGCAGGATCAGTGCCGTCTGTTTTTTCAGGGCGATGGACCAGATTCCTCGTTTCATACGTATCTCCTACTGTTTTTCAATCTTATAGCCGACGCCCCAGACCACCTTCAGATAGCGCGGCTCCCGGGGGTTGATCTCGATTTTCTCCCGGATATGGCGGATGTGGACGGCTACCGTATTATCCGCGCCGATGGCCTCCTCGTTCCAGATCTGTTCGTAGATTTCGTCGATGGAAAATACCTTTCCCGCGTTTTTTACCAGAAGGAGAAGGATATTGTATTCGATGGGCGTCAGACGGATCAGTTCTCCGTCGACGGAAACTTCCTTGTTGTCGTCATTGATCATGAGGCCGCCGCATTTATATACATTTTCCGCCACCTGGTGCGTCAGGTTGCCCAGCTGGGTATAGCGGCGCAGGTGGGATTTGACCCGGGCCACCAGTTCCAGGGGATTGAACG
>CAZPGD010000117.1:0-5630 GCA_964585865.1 uncultured Hungatella sp.
GATGCTTCTTGCGCGGCCGCGGCCGCGCAAGAAGATGCGCCGTCTGAACTGTTACTTTTTCCTTATTCCCGGCCGCGTCCCGGCGCGCGAACGCGCCTTCTTTCGCCGCCTTTTCCTGCCGCAGCGGCCGGCGCCGCGGCCCGTCCCTGTGCGCATTATAGCACAAGACGGCCGCGGTGTGGCGGTTAATTTGCAATTTTTTCCATAATATATAGGAAATTTATTGATTTCGGGAAAAACAAACGGCGCTTTCCCTCCTATCGAAGGGGCCGTAAAGTCTTTCATCCGCCGGCGTGTGAACACGCCGCGGATTCCGGCTTTCGGCCCCGGCATTGTCATTGTAAGAGAAAAGTAAGAAAATTTTCCCATAACGGGAAACGGGATAACCGTATAATGTGTAGAAACAGGAAAACAAAAAACCAAACAAAAAGGGAGGGTTTAAAAATGAAGAAGAAAAGTTTATTTTTACTGGCCGGAACCGTTATGCTGGGATTATGCGCCTGTTCCGGCGCGGGAAAGAACGGCGGGGGCCAAACGGAGGCGGTGGAGAAAATCGCGTCTGACGGCGGCGGGACCATGCGGCCGACCGCTCCGGCCGGAATCAAAATCGCGGAAATCGGCGAGGACGGCAGTGTAAAGGGAGCGGCGGACGGCGCGACAGAATCCGCTCAGCCCGACGGCGGCGGGATCATGCGGCCGACGGCCCCCGCGGGGATCAAAATCGCGGAAATCGGCGAGGACGGCAGTGTAAAGGGAGCGGCAAACGGCGCGGCGAAAGCTCAGCCCACCGGCGGCGCTTCCGCGGCCGCGGACATTTCCCAAGACGGGGAACCGATTGAGGGAATCCATATGTATGTCGGGTCGGTGAAAGACGGCGTCCTGTCCCTTGTGTTCACGAACGACACGGACCGGGACGTGAACACCGCGGCGGATTTCCAACTGTACGGAAAAACCGCGGAAGGCTTCGAAAAAATAGAGCCGGTTCAGAATGATGGCGGCTCCCGCGCGGATAACGCGCTTCCCCTGCCGGGAAACCGTTCCACCAATTACGATCAGGAATACGCCCGGCTCTTCGGGGAACTCCCGTACGGCGAATACCGAATCGCGAAAACCGTCACGGACGGCGATACGGATTATACGTATTTCGCGGACTTCGTCACCGGCGACTTAAGCTACGGGGTCGATTACGGACATTCGTCCCTGTATTCGCAGGAAGACATGACGGCGGCGGTACTGGTGATTCTGCGGAATTTCCAGCCGGACATCGACAGCGGCTGCGAGCTCCACAACATACGCTATACGTCGGATGATTCGAACAGCGCGGAAAACCTTGACATGCTCAACAACCTGGCCGACGAAGGCACGGTATATACGCAGTGCGCCGAATTCCTCATGGATTTCCATTCGCCGAAAACCGACGCGGGCGCGTGGAACGTGGACGAGGAATATACGGACTGGCAGTGGTGGCTCGCAAGGACCGACGGCGGCGACTGGGAATGCGTAACGTACGGATATTGACGAACCGCCGCGCGTTTCCGCTTTTCCGGCGGGAAACGCGGGCGCACCCCGCCGGGTCTGTCCGGCTCATAAAAAGAAACGGCCGGCCGCGTCTTTCGCGGCTGCCGTTTCTTTTTTTCATGTATGTGGTCTTTTTCCCTGTATGCAATCTTTTCCTCTGTATGCAGTCTTTTTCCCGTGTATGCAGTCTTTTTCCCGTGTATGCAGTCTTTTTCCCTGTATGCAGTCTTTTTCCCGTGTATGCAGTCTTTTTCCCCCGGTATGCAATCTCCGCGGATCTTTCCCCGGTGTTCCGGGCGTGGGGGCAGATGGCAGGTTTCCCCTGCGTGCCGGGCGTAGGGCAGATGGCAGGTTCCTCTTGCGTGCCGGACACGAAGCAGATGGCCGGTCCCTTGCGTGCAGGACATGAAGCAGATGGCCGGTCCCTCCGCATGTCGGACGTTAGACAGTTGGCAGGTCCCCCGCGTGGCGGGCGTGGGATCAGATGGCCGGCGACGACGCGGACGGGTCCGCCCATCCGTTGGTGTCCGCGATGAAACTCCCGTTTACCCGCGTGACGGTGTAATAGAACGGGTTGGCCTCGGCCCAGGCCGGGCAGGCTTTCGCGTTCCCCTCATAATTCTCCAGGGCCTTCAGATAGCCCTCGTGCATGATCTCCTCGGCGTCCAGCCGAGCCCGCACGGCATCCTCGAAATTGCTGTAATGGCCCAGGTTGTAATGTTTCCCCTGGAACGTGATCATTACCCGGTATTTCCCGCTTTCCAGAAGGTACAGCCCCCGGAACCCGGCCTTGCTTTTGCGCTCCCCGGTATCCGCACATGCCTGGCGCAGCACCTCCGCGCAGGTATCGTTCTGATAATGCATGTGCTCATGCATTTTGGAGCGCACCTCCCGGTTCAGACAGCCGCAGCTTTTCGTAACGCCTTTTAAGAGACTCCAGGCATATACGTCCGTCTCCTTCCCGCAGTCGCACCGGCACCGCCACATGGCCTTTTTCAGATCGCTCCCGTCGGGAACGCGGTACAGGGCCGTCAGCCGGCCGAAGCGCTGCCCCGTCAGGTCCAGCGAGTTAAGCGCCTCCCGGTTCCGCAGACAGCCGCAGCTGCGCGTCCGGCCGGTTTTCAGCTGGATAGCGGAAACGACGGTCTCCTTCCCGCAGTCGCACCGGCAGACCCAGCGGACGATCCCCGGCCCCTCCGCGCGCCGCAGGGCGGTCAGCCGGCCGAAACGCCGGCCCGTCAGATCCTCCGCCCGGCCGTGGGAGGCGTACTGCCTTTCCACGCAGCCGCAGCTTACCGCGTTCCCGCTTTCCAGTTCATAGCGTTTCGCCAGAATCTCCCCGCCGCAGTCGCACCGGCACCGCCAGAGAACGCACCCCGCCTTCCGCTCGCCGGAGTCCCCCTCTACCGTAAGCATCCCGAAACGCCGGCCCGTCAGATCATATTTCCCCATATCCGTATCCTTCTTCCCGTCCCGTTTTCCTGATCTTTTCGTTCCATGCTCCTGCCGTTCCCGGTTCTTGCAGTTCTTTGCTCCTCACGTTCTTTGCTCCTGCTGTTCCCGGCAGTTCCCGTTCTTTGCTCTTGCTATTCCCGGTTCTTGCAGTTCTTTGCTCCTGCCGTTCCCGGCTCTTCACGTTTTTTACTCCCGCCGTTCCCGGTTCTTGCCGTTCTTTGCTCCTGCCGTTCCCGGTTCTTGCCGTTCCTTGCTCCTGCTATTCCCGGCTCTTCACGTTCTTTGCTCTTGCCGTTCACGGTTTTTGCCGTTCTTTGATTTTGCCGTTCCCGGTTCTTGTCACTCTTTGATTTTGCCGTTCCTTGATTTTCCCGCGCCCGCATTCCGTTATTTCCCACGTTTTTTCCGGCTGCGGCCCGGCAGTTTCTCCTTTTCGGACATCTTTTTCAGCTGCCAGGCGGAAAATCCGATCCCGGCCATGGAAACGGCTGCCGCCGCCAGCCA
This sequence comes from uncultured Hungatella sp., assembly GCA_964585865.1. Taxonomy (GTDB): domain Bacteria; phylum Bacillota; class Clostridia; order Lachnospirales; family Lachnospiraceae; genus UBA3402. The sequence continues at coordinate 3,478 of CAZPGD010000117.1, forward strand.
GAACCCCGGGTGCCGCTTATCGCCTGTCCCCGGCACCAGCGGCGTATCGGGATGTCCCGGCGGGTTCCCGGGCGGATTATCCGGCGGGCTGTCCGGCGGATTCCCCGGCGTCTCCGGCGGTTCGTCCGGCGGCTCATCCGGCGGCGTCTCCGGCGGATTATCCTTGTCGTTTACGAACTTTGCCACCGCCTCGCCTTCCTCCGGGATTGTCCCGGTATCCCCGGAAGCGGATGTATCGTAACCGTCCCGATTCGCCTCCTCTTCCGTGACCGTATAGGTGACGCCCGCCGGCAGCCCCTCGGCCCTCTTTGTCTCCCCGTGCTTAAGGGTGAACTCCGCCACGCCGTTGGTGAACGTCATTTCCCCGTACGTGCCGTTGACCGTCGTATCGCTCAGTTCCACGCGGAAATGCCAGTCCTTGCTCCTGCTGCCATCGCCCGTCACGGTCTTCTCCACTTTCAGCGCCCCCTGGGGCTTGTCGTTGGTGAACTTCGCTTCCGGGAAGTTGACATCTTCAGTCAGTTTTCCCTCCCCATCTACCACTGTCGTCCAGTAACCGCCCTGATTCGCTTCCTCCTCCGTGACGGTATATTCCGCGTTGGCGGGCAGGCCGAGGATGCGGATCGTCTGTCCGTGTTTGATCCGGACCGTAGCGGTCCACGTACCTTCCCTCTTGCCTTCGGAAGGCGACGCTTCCGGCGGCGACGCGGCGTCCATAAGCGTGAACCTTCTGATGGCGTTTGCCGGAGATGCGGGATCCGGCACTTCGTCTTCGGTGAACGTAAGCCATGCGATGCCGTTCTCATTGAACTCCAGCTCGCCCTGCTTCGGCGGATTCAGATACAGCTTCTCCCCATTCTCCCCGAACAGTTCAACCGGGCAGGGACCAAATTTTTCGCCATCCTCAAGCGTTGCCTTAACCGTGATATGGAACGTCCACAGCTTATCCTTGTCGCCGGCGCTGCCTTTCACGATCTTAGAGATCAGGAGACCGCACTTCGTGGGATTCTCGACCACGTTGGTCTTCTGCTCAGGATTATTGTCAACCTGGATCGTGGCCTGATTGAGTACGCGGTAGTCGTTTTGTTCTCCAAGTGTATTTCCCGTATCTTTGTATTCATCCTCGTAATTCCAGACCTTATCCGCGTCTTCGTTTACACGGACTGTCAGGGTAACTATGCCTTCCGATTTCAAAGGCCTGTTATTCAATGTCCATTTAACTGTGTGCGTTTTGCTGTTATACTCGATTTCAAAATCACCATCTTCATCTTTCCATTTTACAAAAATTCTGTTCTCGTCAGTTTGAATCTGCGGTACTTCCTTTTCATCGTCTGTCAGCTCATCCCGTATTACCGCGGCGGCATTCTTTCCGTCAGCCTTTCCGTCCGACGATCCGGAGGACGGCGCAGAGAATACGGTCAGGGTCAGTTCCCGGATCTCTTTTTCCGGCTTTTCCCGCTCAGCGTCCGGGCCTTTCGCGCCTGTTCCGGTTCCGTTTCCGCTCCCGCCAATGGCGCCGCTTCCGGTGCCGGCTCCGCTTCCGCCAACGGCACCGCCGGCTGTCAGACCGGATGTCCCACCGCCAGATGCGCTGCCGGTTCCGCCGCCGGATCCATTGCCGGTCTCGCCGCCGGATCCATTGCCGGTTCCGCCGCCGGTTCCACTGCCGATTCCGTCGCCGGATCCACTGCCGGTCTCGCCGCCGGTTCCACTGCTGAATCCATTTCCGGTCCCGCTGTCCGCTCCGTTTTCCGTTTCATGACCCGCGCCGCCGGACGTCCCGCCGTCTGCACTATGGGACGGATCCTCATTCTGTTGGCCGTCGCCGTCCGGGCTGCCCGGATCATCCGGATCTTCCTTATCGTTCCGATCATCCGAACCGCTGTCCGTTCCGGGGGCGTCCTCTGTCTCCGTATCAATTTCCACGTCGCTTCCCGGCGCGGTCATTTGCCCTGACGCTCCGACACTGCCCTGTGCGGAACCGGAAGTCCCGGTCTGCCCGTCCGGCTGAGTCTCCTTTTCGGATTTCTCCTCCGTACTCATCTCCGCTTCCTGTTGGGGCTCCTGCCGGAGTTCCTGCAGTGTCTCCTGTCGGGATTCCTGCCACGTCTCCTGCCCGGTTTCCGGCCGCGCACCTTCCAGTGCGTCTTCTA